>DASTVC010000808.1:0-12198 GCA_035759295.1 Longimicrobium sp.
ATCGATCTTTGTGTGCTCGGGACGAGGATCAGTCGATCCGCACCTTCACGACGATCTTCCTGACCGTGTGGCGGGCGCCGGCCATGCAGCCGGGCTTGTGCGCGTCGTCGGGAAAGAAGATGGCCAGGTCGCCGGGGCGCATCAGCAGTGAGCTGGCGAAGGGCGGATCGGCGTAGAAGGCGATGTCGTTCGCCTCGTCGTACGGCGTTTCGATCGTGAGCGCGGCGGCGGGGGCGTGCAGAATGCGCTCCTGGCCGTCCACCACCAGCTGCAGGTCGATGTGCCGCACGTGCGTCTCCAGCCGCTTCTCCGTCCCCGGCACCGTGTCGTACGTCTGCACCAGCGCGAACAGGTCGTCGCCCTGGATGGGGTGGCGGCCGTCGGGAAGGGCGGGGTCCATCGACCGGAGCCAACAAAGGCCGGCCGCGATGCGCGCGCCAAGGGTCTCGTACGGGGCGGAATCCGCCAGTGTCGTCAGGATCAATCGTCCTCCTCTCGGGTGGCCGCGGCCTCCACGTGGTCAATGCCGTGCGCGGTAATCCGCAGCACCAGGCCGGTTCTGCCCGTCTTGGTCACGAAGCCCAGGTCCTCCAGGTAGCGGACGATGCGCTCCGCGTCCTGGCGGCCGATCTCCAGCTCGTCCGCGATCTCGTACGCGTCCTGGTACTCCGTGCTCTGCTCCTCGGAGCAGCGGTACAGGTGCTCCAGAAAGCGGCGCCGGTTCTCGCGCCGCCGGCGGATGTCGTCGCTCATGATCCCGATGGAGGGGGCAGGGGGGTGACGAACATGTGCGTCCAGTACCCCTCGCGCACCCCGATGCCGTGGTGCGTGTAAGTGCAGTTCTCCAGGTTCTGCCGGTGTCCCGGGCTGGCCAGCCATCCGGCCAGCACGTCGCGCGGGGTGCCGGGGTGCTGCGCGATGTTCTCGGCCAGCGCGCGATAGGTGACCCCGGCCGCCGCCAGCCGGTCGGTGGGCCCGCGCCCCTCCGGCGAGCGGTGGTCGAAGTAGTTGCGGCGCGCCATGTCGTCGGAGTGGCCCTGCGCGGCGTTCGCCACCGCCTGCATCCACACCAGCTCCGGGCATCCCACCCGGCGGCGGTGCGCGTTCACCAGCGCCACCATCTCCTCCACCGCGCGCTGGCCGCCTGGCGCGGCGCTCACCGGCCCTCCCGCGGCGGGCGGAGGGGATGCGGACGATCCGCCGCCGTTCGTCCCCGCGGACGGCGCCGGCGGGGGCACCTGGATGGTGATGCACGAGGCCGCCAGCGCCGCCGCGGCGCCGGCCACGATCCATCGCATGGTCTCACTCTCCCTTCAAGAATCCGTTCAGCAGCTCCATCATCCGCAGGTCGTACGGGTCCGCCGAGGGGTCGTCGTCCCCGATCTCGTAGTTCTGCTGCGGCGTTTCCAGGATGAGGGGAATGCCGCGGCTGCGCGGGTCCTGCAGCAGCCAGCGGAACGGCTCCGCCCCGATCCCCCCGTCGCCCAGCAGCACGTGGCGGTCGCGGTTGCTGGCGAACGCGCCCTCGCTGTCGTTCAGGTGAAAGAAGCCGGGCTTTTCCCCCACCGTCTGCTCCCACTCGTCCAGGATCTCCTTCTGCCGCGCCTTCGATTCGTGGATGGCCCAGCCGCTGGCGAACAGGTGGCAGGTGTCCAGCCCGTACCCCGTGCGCTCGCGCAGCTCATCGGGAACGTGGCGCAGGATGTCTGCCACCTCCTCGGCCGTGCGCCCCACCGTCTTTCCCGCGCCGGCCGTGTTCTCCACCAGCAGGCGCGTGGGTCCGTACGACTCCTTGAGCGCCTGGGTGATGGCGTCCGCCACCCGCTTGGCCGCCTTCTTGGGATCGCCGTCCGTCGCGGAGCCGGGGTGGAAGCAGACGGCGCCCACGCCCAGCGTGTTGGAGCGCTTCATCTCCATCGTCAGCCCGGCGGCGGCGCGCTCCCACTTTTCCGGCTCGGCCGTGGCCACGCTGAGCACGTAGGCGGCGTGGACGACGACGTGCTCGGGCTTGATCCGCGCTTCGCGCAGCGCCGCCTGGAATCGCTCCACCCGCTCGGGCTTGATGGTGCTCTTGTCGCCGTAGAAGCGGGGGATGGCGGTAAAGCACTGCAGCGCCCGCATTCCCGCGTTGCCGGCGCGCCGGGCCGTCATGTGCAGGCCGCCGTTGTCGACCGTGTGTGCGCCGATGAAGTGCTGCTGGGCCATGGCTCGGGCGTTTTGGTGGAGGAAGAAAGCGGAACCCGCCGGGTAGAAGGTGTGGCGCCGCCGCGTTCCGCGCGAGGGGGGCACCGTGAAATTTCGTGCCCGGCCCTTGCATGGGGTGTGTTCAGGGTGCAGGTTGCGTGCGCTTCCACAGCCCGCCCCCACGTTCCACCGGCCCATCCCGGGCCGGCTTCGCGGCTCCGCAGACGCCGCACGCGGCGTGTTCTCTGGCCGCCGCGCTTACCGAAGGCTACTGTTTCCGCATGGATACCACATACCTGGACGGCACCGGCCTGCGCGGCGCGCTCATCATGTCCGCCGAGTACGTGAACCGGCACCGCGCGGACCTCAACCGCATCAACGTGTTCCCCGTCCCCGACGGCGACACCGGCACCAACCTGGCGCTCACCATCGGCTCCATCGCCGAGCACCTGCGCCGCAACACCGAGACCAGCCTGGGCGCCGTGGCCCGCTCCGCCGCCGACGCCGGGATCATGGGCGCCCGCGGCAACTGCGGGATGATCCTTTCCCACTTTCTGCTGGGCTTTGCCGACGCCATCGGCGACCGCACGCGGGTCAAGGTAGGCGAGTTCGGGCAGATCCTGCGCAGCGCCACCGAGCACGTGTACGCCGCCCTCGAAAAGCCGGTCGAGGGGACGATGATCACCATCATGCGCGCCATCGCCGACGAGGCGGAGCGGCTGCAGCACTCGGACTTCGTGGTCCTGTTCGAGCGGCTGCTGGTAAAGGCGCGCGAGGCGCTGGCCAACACGCCGGAGCTGCTGCCGGCGCTCAAGGCGCGCGGGGTGGTGGACGCCGGCGCCAAGGGCTTCGTTCACATCCTGGAGGGGATCGCCGGCTACCTGTCGGGCGACCCGCTGGTGGCGCTGGACGAGACGCCGGAGTACGACGCCGAGCCCGTGGTCTTTGCCGCGGCGGAGGCGGACTATACGGCGGAGGAGCAGTACCGCTTCTGCACCGAGGCGCTGGTGCGCGGCGATTCCCTCCCCGCGCAGGACGAGGTGCGCGCCTGGCTGCGCGAGCGCGGCGACTCGCTGGTGGTCATCCGCAGCGGCGACATGCTCAAGGTGCACGTGCACACGGACGAGCCTGAGGCGGTCTTCGGCTACCTGCGCGGCTTCGGGCGGCTGGCATCGCACAAGGCGGAGGACATGCACGCCCAGCACGCGGTGGCCGAGCGCGCGGCGGCGGGGCACATGACGCTGGCGCGGCGGCCGATCTCCGTCGTCACCGACACCGCCTGCGACCTGCCGGACGAGGTGGTGCGCGCGCACGGCATGCACCTGGTGCCGCTGAACCTGATCTTCGAGAACCAGGTGCTGCGCGACCGGCTGGACATCACGGCCGGGGAGTTCGTGGAGCAGCTCAAGAAGGGCGCCCACCCCAGCACCTCGCAGCCGGCCCCCGCGGCGTTCCTCGAGGGCTTCCGCCGCGCGGCGGAGGAGGGGGAGAACGTGGTGGCCGTGCTGCTTTCCGCCGCGCTCTCCGGCACGTACGCGTCGGCGCAGGCCGCCGTCAAGCACCGCGGCGAGCACGAGGTGCCCATCCACCTGTTCGACAGCAAGGGCGGCTCGCTGCTGCAGGGGCTGCTGGCCGTCAAGGCGAGCGAGCTGGGGGAGCTGGGATGGGACCCGCCGCGCATTCTGGCGGAGCTGGACCGGGTGCGAAAGCAGTCGGGCTTCTTCATCGTGCTCGACACCTTCGAGCGGGCGCTGGCGTCGGGGCGGGTGGGGCGCGGCAAGGCGTGGCTGGGCAGCCTGCTGGACATCAAGCCCGTGCTCGACATCGACGAGACCGGCAAGCTGCTCCCCATCGACCGGGTGCGCGGGCGCAAGAACGCGCTGCCGAAGATGCTGGAGATCCTGGAGAAGAAGGTGCCCAAGGGGGCAAAGAAGCTGCGCTTCGGCATCATGCACGTGGCGGCGCCGGAGATGCTGGACCCGGTGACGGAGGAGATCCGCAAGCGCTACGGCAACGTCGACATCACGACGGCCGCGGGCACGCCCATCATCGGCACGCATGCGGGCGAGGGAGCCTGGGGGATCGCGTACCTGGTGGAGGACTGACGCCACATCGCATGACGGCAGAGCCGGCGGAGACGATCGTCTTCGCCGGCTCTTTCGCATCCGCGCCAACCTGAAACCGAGAGCGTTGACTTCCTGAGGGAGCGCCACGCGGATTCCGAAGCAACACAACCGCCTGCGCGCGACCGAAGGACCTCCTCTCGGTCTCCCCCGAGCCCGTCTTCAGCCGCGGCACCGGCCCCCCGCGTCCTCGCCGACCGCAAAACACTGTCATTTCGAAGGAGGCGCCTCATGGACCCGTCCCCCACTCCAGCGTTTGGCGCCGACTGAGAAATCTACCGTCGGATGCTCGTGGCCTGCCGGACCGCCGGGTACTCGCGGCGTCCCACTGGTCTGTCGGGCCGCGGGGTGGCCGTGGGATCCGCGCGGGCTGCCGCGTCCGCCCTCCAGGTGACCGATGGTAGATTTCTCGGCCCTGCAACCGATGGTGTGAACGGGAAGAGTTGTGTGGCCGGGCCTCGAAATGACATGCTTTCGTGCGGGTCTATCGCTCGCCCGGCAAATGACCTGCTCGCGTGGGCCAAGCTCGGACTTCGTCGAAGGGCCGTCGTGCTGCTGGCGAGGTCCTTCGGTCGGCGCCAGGATGCAGCGTAGAAGCAGATTGCGGCGCGGCGCCTCCCTCAGGAAGTCGACGGTTTGGGGGTGAGAAACAGACACGCTCCCACGCCCCCATCTGTCATTTCGAAGGAGGCGCCGCGCGGAACCTTCCCTCACTCCGCACCGTGGCGCCGACTGAGAAATCTACCTTCTGAATGCTGGTGATCCGTCGCGAGCCATGGAGGGTCGGTCGCGTGCGGGGCTCGCCGACTGGTTACGAGCAGGCGGAGAGTAGATCTCTCAGTCGACGCCACGGGTTCCTGCGAAGGGCAAGGATCGCGCGGCGCCTCCTTCGAAATGACTGCTTGGGGCGTGCCATTTCCATCAATCGCGGCCTGGCATTCGTTACGATGCCGCAGCGAGCACCGGCGCCTGGCGGGGGAGCGCGTGGATGAAGTCGGTGACGGTGGACAGGGTGCGCTCGTCGCGGAGAAGGCGGCGGTGGCCCAGGCCGTCCGCCGCGACCAGGCGGCTGCCGGGCCATGCGTCGGCGATGGACCGGGCGTGAAGCCAGGGGACCTCGCGGTCGGCGGGGTCGTGCACCACCAGCGCGGGCACGTGCAGGTGCTTTACGGCCCAGCGCGCGTCCAGCGAGCGCGGCTCGCGCCCGATGGTCTCGGTAATGTGCCGCATCATCCCCTCCGCGCGCGCCGCCGGCAGCCCGATCATCCCCGTAAAGCGGTCCACGAACAGCGCCGGCCCGATCGCCGGCGCCAGCAGCACGGCGCCGCGCACGTCCATCGCGTGCTCCGCCAGCGCAATCGCCACCGCCGCCGCGCCGAACGAGTGGCCGACCAGCGCGTGCACCGGACCCACTGTCGCGGCCACGGCGCGGATTATCCGCAGCCACTCCAGCATGTTTGTGCGCCGCCCCGCGGAGCGCCCGTGCGCGGGAAAATCGAACAGAACCGCGCGGTAGCCCGCTGCCTGCAGCCGCTCCGCCAGCGGCGCCATGTCCGCCGCGGCGCCGCCCCAGCCGTGCGCCAGCAGCACCGCCGGCCCGCTCCCCCAGCTCCAGGCCGCCACCCGCAGCTCGCCCTCGCGCACCTCCAGCGCGTACCGTCCGGCATCCGCGTCCTCCAGCACCACGCCGTTCGGCCTGGCGCGCGGCGGGGTGAGGAAGAGCGAGGCGGCCTGCCGCTCCGCCGCCCGCGGCGCCACCGCCGACGCCACGCGGAACCAGGTGCGCAGGGCGCGGAGACCCAGCGGTTCACCAGCACGACCGTTCGTGCTTTTGTTGGGCGATGCGGATGCGGTGGTCGTCATGGTCTGTTCTCGGCGTAAAGGTGGATGCGATCAGGCGCGCGCGGAGGCCACCAGCGCGTCGAAGGCGGTGCGGACGTGCGCTTCCGCGTGCGCGTCGTTCAGCAGGCGGCGCGCGTGGTAGTAGCCCAGCACCAGGCTGAGCTGCTGAAAGGCGAAGAGCGCGGGGTCCAGATCCGCGCGAAAGTGGCCCGCGTCGATGGCGATGCGCGCGGCCTTGGCCAGCACGTCCAGCCACTGCTGCTGCCAGTGCACCAGCGCGTCGCGCGCGGGGCCGGGGCGGTCGTCCAGCTCCGCGGCCGCGTGCATGAAGACGCAGCCGCCGGGCAGGCTCTCGTGGCGCTCCCAGACCAGCCAGTGCTCGAACATGCTGCGCACGCGCGGCTCGCCCCGCGGCTCCTGCATGGCCGGCTGCACCACCACGTCCACGAAGCGGGCGGAGGCGGCCTCCAGCACGTCCAGCTGCAGCGCTTCCTTGCTGGCGAAGTGCGCGAACAGCCCGCTCTTGGACATCCCCACGTCCGCGGCCAGGCGGCCGAGGCTGATTCCCTCCAGCCCCTCCACGCTCGCCGTGCGCAACGCGCTCTCGATGATGCGGTCCCTGGTCGCGGCTCCCTTGCTCATGGAAGGCAGTTTACGACCGGTCGTGCTATTTGGCAAGAGTGACGATCTCAGGGAGGGTGGAGATGATAGGCGCGTATGGCCTGATTCGAAGCGACCGGCCGCCAAGAGCGAATGAATTCGCGGCAACAACTACACAAAGTCCACCTGCGTGGACTCGGCGGCCAAGGGGTGTGCGGCGTTCCACGCACCGGCGCGTCCGCAACCGGGCCGCCGAGCCGAAAGGTTGGGCGCGCACTGCACTGACCCGAACACTGGAGGAGCCAATCCGCGAAGGCGGATTTCGTGTAGTTGTTGCAGCGAATTTATTCGCCCTTGTGGAGGGCTGCACAGGATCCCCCCAGGCAACCAGCACGTTGCCGGAGCAGCTTCGCAAGGAGCATCACTCCCTCCGGCGGACGGACCTGCGCTACGGGTCCATCACCGCCGGGAGGATGTAGCGGGGGATCATCTCCGAGACCATCAGCCCGCCTGCGCGCTCGTTGTAGTTGCCGCCGTAGACGGCGATCACCAGGTCCAGGTCGGGGACCACCATCACGTACTGGCCGCCGTTGCCGGACGCGTAGTACGCCTGCACGGTGCGGCCGGCGTACGGATATTCCCGCAGCCACCACAGGTAGCCGTACCGGCTCGTCGAGCCCATGGAGTAGCGCGGCGCGGTGGAGGTCCGCACCCAGTCTTCGCTCAGCACGCGGCGGCCCTGCCAGGTGCCGCCGTTCAGGTACAGCTGGCCCAGCTTCATGAAGTCGCGCGGGCGGAATCGCCAGCCGCCGCCCAGGTAGCCGTCGCCCAGGGGCGTGATGGGGACGTAGTAGCCGCGCATCCCCAGCGGCTGCGCCACCAGCTCGTACATCAGGTCCGGCAGCGAGCGGCCCGTGACGCGCGAGAGCACGCCTCCGGCCAGGTGCGGGTTGATGGAGCAATAGACGGCCTGCGCGCCGGGTTCGCGGATCACGTTCAGGTCCAGGATAATCCCGTACCAGTCCGGGTTCTCCGCCTGGTCGGTGATGTTGCTTTCGTCACCCGGACGGTCGCCGCTGTCGTCGCAGTCGAAGCCGGACGACATGGTGAGCAGGTGGTCCAGCGTGAGGGCGCGCTTCCTGGCGTCCAGCCCCGCCGCGCTCGGCCGCATCACGGCGTAGGCGGAGGTCGCGGGGCCGATGGGCGCGCCCGCCTGCATGGCCGCGCCGATCAGCACGGTGCCCACGGTCTTGGACGCGGACCGCGTCTCGTGCGGCTTGTCGCCGTTCTCGCCGTGGAAGTACTCCTCCAGCACCAGCCGCCCGTGCCGCGCGATCAGCAGCCCGTGCACCCGCAGCGCGCCGAGCGAATCCGGCGCATTGGCGAGCGCCTGCACGAACGCGGAGATCTGCTCGCGGTCGATGCCGGCATCTTCCAGCGTCCCCACCGGCCAGCCATCCTGTTGATCCAGGGGCGGTGTGTAGGCGTAGGAGGCGGTGGGACGGCCGCGCGGATAGAAGAAGGTGAACGCGTCCTCCGGCACGCGGCGAAAGTCGTACGATCCGCCGCGGCCGGGAAAGTACACCGTCATCACCCCGTCCTCGCGCAGGATGCCGGTGGTGACCACCGTGTCGCGCGCATCCAGCAGGCGAACGGTGGATCCATCGCGCTCGACGTGGTTCACGCGGATGAAGCGGGCCAGGTTGCGCTCCGGGTTGCGCAGCAGCACGCCCAGCGTGCCGTCCGCGCGGCGCTCGATGTCGAGAAAGAAGGTGAACTCGTCGGCGCGGGGGGCGACGATCCCCGCGAAGCAGTCCGCGCCGCACTTCTCCAGGATGACGGGCGATGCGTACCGGAACCCGTCCGTCACCGTGCGCGGCTGGATCCAGTTGCCGATGATCCGCGACCGCGCCGCGTCGAATCTGCCGAGGTAGGCGCCGGAGCCGTCCGGGAGGTCGAACGCCACGCTGTCATTCGACATGCGGACCGCCGCCGTGCGCCCCGCGATGGAGGCGCGCCACCCGCCAGCGGCGCGATCCACCACAAGTCGCCCCGCGACGTCGGGTCCGAAGCGGCTCCTCGCCTCCCACAGCCCGGCGAGGTCCGGCGCGGCGGCCTGTGCCCGGGCACTCGCCGCCATCATCACCAGCGAGACGGCCGCGAGGCGGGCGGAACGCAGAAGGTTCATCGCAGTGATCCAGGGGTTGGGCGTTTTCCTGGGTTCCGAGCCGGCCGCCTCCGGGCGGGCACCACCCGCCCACCTCCCCCGAAACTGCCGGGGAGGTTGGGGTTAGGCCGGCTACGGGACGCTTCGGATGGTAACGCGGTTCCGGTGGATGGGCCCGCCGTGTCTTCGCCCCGTCCGGCTCGCGGGGCGGACGACTTCTACGGACGGTCCGGGCGGATGCGGACGGTGAGGTCGGCGCTGCGGATGATCATCTCGCCGGTGCGCGGGTCGGTGCTCACGTTCACCGGGGCGCCGCGCACCTCCACCTGCGCGCCGCCCGCGGTGCCGGAGTAGCGCAGCCGCTGCGTGGTGGCGGCCGTGGGCGGCGTGGGCGCGCGGCCCGCGTCGGGGCGGCGCAGCGCCGTCATGGTGGCCTCGTGGGCGCGGCCGTCGCGGGTGAACGTCCAGCGCACCTGCTGTCCGGGCCGGATGGCCCCGAAGCGCGTCCACCCCGGCTGGGTGGTGATCGACACGCCGTCCACGTGCGTAAGCCGGTCGCCGCGGCGCATGCCGGCGCGGGCGGCGGGGGTGCCGGGCTCCACGTTCACCACCGAGGGCTGCTCGCGGAACTGGAACACCGCCTGGCGCCCCTGCCCGCCATGGATGCCGCAGTTGTTGCACTGGATGCCGAACCCGAACCACCCGTCAGGCATGATCTCCGGCGGCGCGGGGGGCGTCGGGGGGGTGGGTGGCGTCGGCGGCGTAGGTGGCGTCTGCGGACGCCCGGGCACGGCCGCGCGGGGCGGACGCGGGGGCGTCTGCGGGCGCGCCGGGACGCCGGGGGACGCAGGTGCGGGCGCGCGAACCCCGGCGGGCGGACGCGGCGGCGCGGGCGGTGCGCCCGGTGTCCCGGGGGTACCGGCGCGCGGTGGACGGGGCGGCGTGGGCGCACGCGGCGGAGTGGGCGGCGTGGGCCGGCGCTGGCAGCGCGAGCCCGCCCGCACGGTCACGTCCTGCACGCGGCCGGCGCGGCGGATGGAAAGCCGCACCTGGTCGCCCGGGTCGATGGCGGTAAAACGCCGCCCGCCCTGCTCGGTGGTGATCAGCTGGCCGTCGATGGCCACGATGGCGTCGCCGTCGCGCAGCCGCCCGGCGGCCGGCCCGTTGTCGCGCACCTCGCCGATCACCGGCTCGCCGCCGAACTCCCATACGGGCCGCTGGTCATTGTGCTGCGAGACGTTGATGGACCCGCCCAGCTCGTCGAACCCCAGGTCCACGATGGTCCGCCCGCGTCCGCCGTCGCACGCCTGCCCGATCCGCTGCGCCGCCGCCGGGGCCGCGTAGACCATCGCCGCCACCAGCGCGGCGGTCGAAATCCTGTATCCTGCCGTCATGGGAGTCATCCCCAGAGATAGAAGTGCCTAGTGCCAAGTACCAAGTGCCCCGTGGATCGTGCGGAGCCGGGGTGCGCCTGTGAGACTCGGCACTCGGCACCAGGGTACTCGGTACTGCTTTTCAGAACCACACCACCCGCTGCTTCTGTCCTGCGCCAGCCGCCTGCGCCGAATCCGCGCGCTGGAAGCCGGCCAGCACCGCGCCCGCGATGGGATCGTCGGGGGCGATGCGGACGAGCTCGTCGGCGGCGGCGCGGAGGATCCTGGTCGCCACCTCGCGCCCTTCGCGGGGCGCCACCTTGCCGCTGTCCGTCATCGCCGCCATCTGGCCCAGCGCATCCACGTAGGCGCTCCCCGTCTGCTGCACCAGGAGGGCGGCCTGGCGGTCGTTCTGCGCCTGCACCGCCTGGACGACTTCGGCGGTGGCGCGCGTGCCCATCCACTGGCCCATGGCGATGCCGCTGGCGAACAGCGCGATCCCCGCCGCCACGGCGCCGCCCAGCCACGCCCGCGGAATGCGGCGGACGCGTCCGCCCGCAACCGCCGTCTCGATCAATCCTCGCTCGCGCAAGGCGCGGACGGTGCGCTCTTCCAGCAGCCGGCCGGGATCGCGCTCCCGCGGCAGGGCGGCCAGCTCCCGCCGCAGCTCCGGCGTCATCTCGTCCTCCATCCCGTCGTCATGCGTGCTCATGGCTTTCCTTCTTTGCGGGCTCCAGCAGCCGCCGGAGCGCCTTTCGAGCATGGGAGAGCTGGCTCTTGGAGGTGCCGGGGGCGATCCCCAGCCGCTCGCCGATCTCGTCGTGCGTGTAGCCCTCCACGTCGTGCAGCACCAGCACCGAGCGGTAGCCCGCCGGGAGCACCGCGATGGCGCGCTCCAGGTCGATGCGCTCGCCGTCGCGGGGCGGCGGGCGCCAGGGCTCGGCGGCATCGTCCAGCGTGGTCCAGCGCCCCTGCTTGCGCAGCAGCCCCCGCGCGACGTTGATCCCGATCCCGGTGAGCCAGGTGCCGAACGCCGCCTCCCACCGGAACCCGCCCAGCGCCTCGGTGGCGCGGATCCAGGTTTCCTGCACCACGTCTTCCGCGTCGTGCTCGGCGCCGCCCACAATGCGCAGCACCAGCTGGTACAGCCGCGGCGTGTGCCGGGTGTACAGCTCGCGGAAGGCGCTTTCGTCCCCCCGAAGGAGGAGCGCCTGCGCGAGCGCGTGGTCGGGTACCGCGGCGGGTTCGGCTCTCATGCGTGCTTGAGTGGCGCGGGGCGCGCGGATGGTTGCATGGGGGGAGTGCGGGGGGCCCTCACCCGGCTCGTTCCTCGCCTGCCCTCTCCCGCAAACTGCGCGGGAGAGGGAATACACGTCGCAAAAGCTGGCGGTGCGTTGCCTCTGGACGTGGGGCGAAAGCCTGTCATTCCGAGGCCCGCCCGCACCAGACCGTGCCTACGCGCCGCAGGTCGCAGGGCCGAGGAATCTACCCGCGGCCTGCTGGAACTCCGACGCGGCAGCCCGCGCTGCCCAAGCGGTCAAGATGGGGCCGGACGATGTGTGTGGGAACTCGCGCGAGGACCGAGGGATCGGCACAACCCCATCCGACGCGAGACGGCACGGCGGCAAATCACGAGCATCCGACGCTAGATTCCTCAGTCGCGCGCCGGGTCTGTCGTGAGGGACGAGTCCACGCGGCGCTCCTTCGGAATGACAGGATTTCGCGCTCGAAGGACAATGGACCTGGCTCGGCCTCTGCCCACGCGAGCGGGTGAAGCCCCGCCGGGCGAGCTCCGCGAGCCCAGGGCGGGGCTTATGGCCCTTCTAGCCCCGGGCTTTAGCCCGGGGTGGCCTGGGCCCGCGGCGATGCGGTGCGTTCAACCCGCCCTCGCCCGCATCCGCCGGTCCTG
>DASTVC010000809.1:0-4562 GCA_035759295.1 Longimicrobium sp.
CTACCAGTTCGAACGGGTGGGATACTTCTGCTCCGACACGGTGGATTCGCGCCCAGACGCGCTGGTCTTCAACCGCACCGTCACCCTGCGCGACGCCTGGACCAAGGCCGCGGAAAAAACCCCCGCCGCCGCGCCGAAGACGGAGAAGAAGCCCAAGGCCGAGCGCGCCGCGTCGTCGGGCGATGCCAAGCCGCGCGCCAAGGCCCCCGCCCCCGACGTGCAGCGCTCACCGGAGCTCGAGGCGCGACGCACGCGCTACGCCGGCGAGCTGGGGCTCCCCGCGGAGGAGGCGGACCTGCTCTCGCGCGAGCTGGTGACCAGCGACCTGTTCGAGGCGGCGCTGTCCGTCGGCGCGCCGGCCAAGGCGGTGGCCAACTGGGTGCTCCACGAGTTGCCGCGCGAGCAGGGCGACCGCGCCGTGGACGCGCTGCCGTTCGGCGGCCGCGCGCTGGGCGCGCTGGCGGCGCTGGTGGAGGACGGCACCGTGTCCGTCAGCGGCGCGCGCCAGGTGCTGGCCGAGATGGTGAAGATCGGCGGCGAGCCGCGCGCGCTGGTGGAGAGCCTGGGCCTGACGCAGGTGAGCGACCCCGGCGCCCTGACGCCGATCATCGATCAGGTGATCGCCGGCAACGCCGCGAAAGCCGACGAGTACCGCGCCGGCAAGACGGGCCTCCTCGGCTTCTTCGTCGGCCAGGTGATGCGCCAGAGCGGCGGCAACGCGAACCCCGCGCTGGTGAGCCAGCTGGTGCAGGAGCGGCTGGGAGGCTGATCGCGATTGGAAACCTGAATGGGAGCGGATTATGGCGGATGGAGCCGAACGTGAGTGGCTGGTTTACCTGCTGGGCCCCGCGGGGACCATCGAGGTGACGGTGAAGAGCGAGACCGGCCCCGAGTTGGGCAACGCCGAGGTGCGGCTGGGCGAAAGCCGGATTCTGCGCGAGGCGTTCGCCGGAGCGTTTCCGAAGGAGAAGGTGACGTCGCAGCGGGTTGTTCCCAAGTCCGGGGGCTGATGCTCGCATCGACACGGATCGGGTGGAGCGGCTGATCGGGAGGTAAGTGGAGCAGCAAGTGGGGCGGACGTTCGCAGCGGAGATGGATTTCGCAAAGATGCAGAGGCCGGCCCGCTTCCAATCGGGAGGCGGGCCGTTCTGTTTGGTCAATGCAGCCTCAAGGCCAATCCTCACCTCCAGCGTACAACGCTCCGTTGCACCGACAGATCCGCTGTCGACCGTAGCGGACGCCTCGGATCAGTCCGAATTTTTCAATGCAGAGGATGGCGTACTCGGAGCAGGAGGGGGTGTAGATGCAGGCCCGATTGTGCAGATGTCGCAGATGCCGCTGGTAGAACCGGATGGCGGCGATGCCCGCCCATTTCATGCGGGGCGCTCGAAGATGCAGACGAGCCAGGTGCCCGAGCCTCCGCCACATCCCTGCGCCACGACCTGGCGGTATTCGGCGGAATGCAGCTTCCACCCACCTGTGGCGTGCTGGTTGAGGAACGCCTGGTACTGCTTGATTCGTTCCTGGTCCCAACCGTTGTCACTCGCACCACAGCCTGCAACCTTGGGAACGAATACCTCGACCTTGTACGTGTAATTCATGTTGTGTACTCCGGAGGGATGAGCGGGAAGAGACTGGAAGGAACAACGCGGCCAATTTACACGGCGCCGGGATTCGCGCCAGATGTTTTGGCCGGATGCGCCGACGCCGTGACGAGATCAGCCAGGTGGGGCTTCGCGTCCAGGCGCTCCGCCCCACCTGGCTTGTGCCGTTCCTACACGCCCGGGACCACCTTCGGGGTGGACTCGGACGCGTCGTACACGGCGGCGCTGGACGCGGCGCTCTTCACGCGACCGATCGCATCCAGGCAGCCGTCGCGGCGGACGTAGCCCTCGCCCGAATCCGCGATCGTCTTGTTGTTGTCGGCAAGGAGGGCCCACCGCCACTCGCCGGCCTTGTCCTTCGTCATCCAGAATTTTGCCATCGGCACTCCCGCCTGTTCAGGTTTACGGTTTCGATCCCGCACGTCTCGAAGATCACTGCGTGTGGCACGCTTCCGAGCAGTGGATGCAGCCGTTGGTCGTCGTGGGATAGGTCTTCTTCGCCTCATCGACCGCTTCGTCGCACGAGGTGAACTCGCCGAGGTACATCCGGTTCTCCGCGGAGGGGAGCCAGTCGCACGTTTCCGTGTGAACCTCGTGATCTCCGTTGGGCTGCGCCTTCGTGTTCACGTAGTACGTGGTAGCCATGGTGCACCTGTCCGTTCGGGATCCGATTACCCTTCGGCAAACGGAGGCAATCACCCGCGAGATTGCCCGTAATTCCCTTGTCGGACATGGAGGCCGCGAGTTCTCACCCTGCGGCTGGCGATGCCTGGGATCGATGCATCACCGCGCCACGAATGCGAACGGCCGGCGATCCGCGATGGGGACCGCCGGCCGTGGTTTCAGCAGGCTGGGTCAGGACGTAAGCTGCAGGCCGAAGTAGCCGATCCAGGTGGCGGTGGGGGCCCCGACGCTGTGGCCGGCGCTGGCCAGCAGCGTCATGTGCGGGCCCAGCACCCCGCGCACGCCCACGTCGGCGAAGCGCTCGTTCTCGCCGGTGGTGCGCACGGAGGTCTGGTGGAACTCGGCCAGCGCCTCGGCGCGGGAGCCCAGCTCCCAGCCCACCACCAGCCCGGCGATCAGCTCCGTCTCGTCGGCGCCGAAGGCATAGCCCACTTCCGCGTTGGCGGACGCGCGGCCGAACGAGTGCGCCACTTCCAGCGGCAGCAGCACCTGCAGCGGCCGGCCGCCGTCCGCGCTGCTGTCCGCCTCCAGCAGCGTTCGCGCGGCCACCTGGGGATACACGGAGACATCGGCCAGGCGAGCACCCTGCTGGTCCATGAACCGCCACTTCACCCCCACGGCCAGGTCGCCGAGGCCCGAGCGGCGGGTATCCTCCGCAGCATCCAGCACCAGCCACGGGCCCTCGACCTTGAGCTGAATGCGTTCGCCCACCCCGTAGTTCAGATCCAGCAGCGGCGACTCGAACGCGCGGGCGCCATGCTGCACCTCGGCGGTGAAAGCCACGTTCAGCTCCCAGTTTCCGTTGCCGGGGGTGCCCGGATCGTCCGTGAGCATCGGGGGGCCGCCCTGGGCGCGGAGGGCGATGGGGACCGCCGCAAAAAGCAGGGTGAGAGCGGCCGTGGCGTGGCGCGTCGTTCGGCGCAGGTGCATGGGAATCTCCGTGCAGGTCGGCCGGGCAGCGATGAGCTGACCGGCGGCTGCGACATCGCAATTGTCAGGCGCGGATGGCGTAGCGGTGGTGGTGCGGCGGCTGCATGGGTGAGCCCGCGGTAAACGAAACGGCCGGCGATCCGCGAGGGACCGCCGGCCGTTGCCGCTGTCGGAGTGCTTCAGACGGCGCAGGCCAGAACGGGAACGCTCACACAGCTACCGTAGTCGCAGGTGTAGCCGCCCTGCGCGGTGCAGTCGTACTGTTGCGTCTGACAGGAGCGCACGATGGTGTCCGCGGCGCCGCGCACGGTGCCGCGCGTCCGCATCTCCGGGGCACCCGCGGGCGCGAAGCTTTCCACCTGGAGCGCATCCACCTGAAGCTGGATCTTCCTCATCGCTGCCTCCGCCAGATGACGTTTCGAACGGGACGGACGGCCATCGGCGGCGCCCGCCGGGGCATGCTCACCTGCGCATGGCCCTGCTCGGAAAATAGTCTCTGCGGATTAAGTCGTCAAAGGTTAGCCTATACCGCACGGCTTCGCACTGCGGACAGCGCGCTTTGCGTTGAATGCAAAAGCCTCCGTGGGTTCACGGATCGACGAACAATCACGAGCATCCGCGAGTAGATTTCTCAGTCGCGCGCCGGGTTTGTCACAGGGGATGGTTCTGCGCGGCGCTCCTTCGAAATGACAGGGTGGGGTGCGCGACGGCCTTCTTTCCACAGGTCCGTAGCCGCGAATGATTCAGAAGAGAGACAGGCCCTGCGCTTCGAGCGCCTCGCGCAGCCGCATCAACTCGGCGGCGGGACGTGCATCCAGCCGCCAGCCGCGCTCAGCAGCCGGCGCAGTGCCAGTCGGCAAAGGCGCGCAGGGGACGGCGGCCGGTGGCGACGGCTTCGACGTAGGCCATGGTATAGACCCGAATCATCCGCCCCATCCCGTACACCTCCACCGTGTGCGCTTCGGAGGGCGAGTACAGCGCCAGCTCGTCCATCCCGGCGAACGCGTACATATCGTCGATGTAGACGGCGGGCGTGAGCACCTGGCCGCGGGAAGACACGCAGTTCATGCTGGTGCCACCCCCGAGCCACAGGTTCGCGGGCTCCTCGGTGCACGGCACCAGCGGCACCGCCGCGCTCGCGATCACCTGCACCAGGCTGTGCCCGGCCGCGTGCGCCAGATATCTGCGATCCAGCACCCGCGACGACGCGGCGATGGAGTTGCGCCGCGCCTCGAGACGGTCCAGCACCACGTTCAGCCGCTCCAGCACGATGGGCTGGGGCTGCAGCGAGTACACCAGCGGCGGCGCCTCCCCCGCCTGCGCGGCGACGGTCTGCTGCTGATC
>DASTVC010000810.1:0-2119 GCA_035759295.1 Longimicrobium sp.
AGGTTCACGTTGGGCATCCGCTGAAACTGCACGTCGCTCCAGCTCTGCGCGTAGCTGTTGCCGTGGCTGCGCACCGGCCGGCCGCTCTGCCGGTACCAGTCCGCCAGCATGGGCGCCTGCTCGCGCGTCGTCTGCAGGTCGTTCAGCACGCCGTCCTTGACGATCAGGTACTCGTCGGGCCGCACCCCCTCGTCGTCCCAGCCGATGGTGGCCAGCGAGCCCGGTGAGCTGCGCTCCGCCTGGATGTTCATGATGGGCTGCCCGTAGCGGAACTTGCCCAGGTAGTCCGCGATCGGCGAGATGAACGACGTTCCCGCGTAGTTCGCCTCGTACCCCATGATGCGGTCCAGCTCGGTGGGGTGCGCGATGGACTCGTGGATGGTCAGGAACAGGTGCGACGGCAGCAGCACCAGGTCGTACCGCCCCGGCTGCACGGGCTTCGCCGTCAGCTTGGCCACCGCGTCCTCCGCCCACTTGGGCGCGTTGCCGACCAGGTCGGAGCTGCGGACGTGCTCGTACCCCATCCCCATCGGCTGCACGGGCGTCGACTGGCGCTGCTGAAAGTCGCCGCCCCCCTGCGCCACCGCCGTCACCGACATCTGCGGATACGAGCGGTAGAGGGTCTGCACCGTGTACGTTCCTTCGGTGGACGCGAAGGTCTTTTCCTCCTGCACGAAGAACATGGAGGAGTTGACGAAGCGCGCCCCCGCCGCCATCGCCGCCTCGTTGGCCTGGAGCAGGAGGCCCACCTTGTCCTCGATGGCCACGGAGAAGGGGTCGATCTCGATCGGCGACTGCCAGCGCCCCTCCGCCACCCGCTCCACCGGCGCCAGCTCCACGGGGCGGGCGCGGGCGACGGAGTTGGCCCGCGCCTGCGCCACCGCCTGCCGGGCCACGCGGTCGGCCTCGTCGAGGGTGAGGTCGCGGCTGGCGGCGAACCCCCAGGCCCCGTTCGCCAGCACGCGCACGCCGAAGCCGAACGTCTCTTCGTCGTCGAAGCTGGTGATCTGGCGCTCGCGGGTGCTGAGCGACTGGTTGCGGTTGCGCGACACCCGCACGTCGGCGTACGAGGCGCCGGCGCCGCGGGCGGCGTCCAGGACGCGCATGGCCAGCTCGCGGTGGTCGGCCTCGGGGCGGCCGAGCCGCACGGAAGCGTGCGCCACCCCGTGCGGCAGCACGAGCCCCGTCCCGATGGCGGCGCTGGTAGCGAGGAAATCGCGGCGTTTCATTCGCGCTGTTCCCGGTGCGATGGAGAGGGAGTTTGCGGCCGGGAAGCTAACTTCGGACGGGCGTTCGGAGCAACGGGCGGGGGATGAGGGGAAGGTTACGGGGTGTGAGGGTGTGAGGGTGTGAGGGTGTGAGGGTGAACGGGTGAACGGGTGACAAGGTGACCGGGTGACAGGGGAGGAAGCCCTCTCAGCTGCCGCGCGGAGCGACCGGCCGCGTCTGCGACGCGGAGGCCCTCTCCCCCGACGGCCCTTTTGCTCGTTCCTCGCAACGGCCGTCGACCCCTCCCCCGCAGTTTGGGGGAGGGGTGGTGGAGGGCTCTCTTCTGCGCGATCGAATTCTCCCCTCTCCGTGAGGAACGAACGGGGAGGGGCCGGGGGAGGGGCACCGCGTCGACGCCGCGCATTCCCATCCCCAACGAGTCCACCCTCCCCCGGCCGGCTCGCCGAAGGAGGGTGGTAACCATCACCAACGCTTCCGTGTTTCCCTGTCCGCTGTCCCCTATTCGTCCGCCAGCACGCCGTTCACGTCGGCCAGCTCGGCGGCCTCGGCCACGCGGTCGTTCACGGCGCGGCGCAGCGCCTGGATGCGGTTGGACGCGTGCGGATCGAAGGTGCGGTTGGTCAGCAGCACCGTCCAGGTCTTGCTCTCCGGGTCCACCCACAGCGACGTGCCGGTGAAGCCCGTGTGGCCGAACGCCTTGCGGCTCACCTCTCCACCGGCCGATCCGCCGCTTTGCTTGGGCGTCTCCCACCCCAGCGCGCGGTTCCCCGCGTCCGCCTGGCGCACGGTGAACTGGCGGATGGTCTCCTCGCGAAAGATGGGTACGCCGTCCAGCGTGCCGCCCTGCGCCAGCATGGCCGCGAAGCGCGCCAGGTCCGCCGCCGTGGAG
>DASTVC010000811.1:0-4517 GCA_035759295.1 Longimicrobium sp.
CGTGGAGCGGAAAATACCGTCCACGTACTCTCGCCGATCATGGTTGGTGACCGCCGGTCAGTTGTGACCGGATCCGCCGTGGCCGTGGAAGCCGTTCTCGATCCGGATCTCCAGCTCGTTGCGGCCGGACGCCTGCGCCAGGTTCAGAACGTTGGCGCCGCTGCGGAAGATGGTGGCCGCGTCCAGCAGCACGTCCACGCCGCGCGTCTCCCCTTCGCCCACCACCAGGCGCGGGCTCAGCTCCGTCTCGATCTCGATCTCCGCCTCGACAAAGGCGCGGAAGCTCTGCGGCGCGCCGCCCGTCGGGGTGAAGGTCCCGACGACGAGCAGGCTGGCATCGCGCGGCCAGTCGGGGAACTGCGCCAGGATCTGCGTGCGGAGCTGGTCGATGCGGGCACGCTCGGCAGCGTTTTCCTCGTCGTCGTGCAGGTCTTCCACCTCGAATTCCACCTCCCGGTACGTCCCCGCCGGCACGTTGCCACTGCCCACGGAAACCGCACCGCCGGTGAGCGGAAAGTCGATGAACATCGGGCCCGCCTCGAAGTCGTCGCAGTCGTCCGCCGCGCCGTCGTCGCCGCCCGCGTCGCCGGAGCCGCGATCGTCGGTGCCGTCATCATCCACGCCACCGCAGGTGTTCACGTCGTCGTCGCCCTTGAGCTCGAACTCGGACACCACCATGCGCAGGTCGTCGATGACGAGCGTGCCGTTGGCGCCGGTGATCGTGAGCTGATCGGTCCCGGCGGTCTGGAAGAGCGCCTCGCTGGCGAGCGCCTGCCCGCCCGCCACGCCGAAGCGCAGCTGCACGTTCCCCGCGCCCCCCGCGGCGGGGTTGTCGGCGCAGGCGGCGAGAGCCAGCACGCCGGCGGTGATGACGAAGGTACGGTTGATCCACATGGTACTGAACTCCCTGAGTGTCTGTTTACGTCTCACCGGGAAACATCCGGCGCATCTTCGACGAGGGGTAAGGCAGGGGCGGTGCCGCGTGCGGCCCGCGTCCACTGAAGACGCCGAACACCCGCACCACTGCTGGAGATTCCGGCACCTGGGACGACCGGGGTGGCGCGTCGAAGCGGGTGCGTGTTATTGTCTCGATTCGAGACACTTGCGCGTTATCTGTCGTGCGGACCATCGTTGAGACGCTGGTTCCCTCGTTGCCCGCAGCCATCGCGATCCGTTTGAGCATCCTCGCCGTCGTCGCACGCAGCGATTCCTTCTCTTCCCTGTGGCCCGAGCTGGCCGCGGGGGTGGGCGCGCAGGCCGTCGTCGCGGAATCCGCGGGCGAGCTGGGCCCGGCGGGGGATGCCGTCGCCGTGCTGCTGATCGTCGCGGGGGTGGAGGAAGAGGCGGAGCCGGTGCTGCGGGAGATGGCGGCGGCCGGCGCTCCCGCGCCCCTGGTGGTCGGCGCGCGGGCGGACCACCGGCTGGCCGTCGCCCTGGTCCGCGCCGGGGCGGCGGACTACTTCGCGCTACCGGGCGACGTGCAGGCGCTGCGCGACGAGGTGGGCGAGCGGGCGCGCCGGCGCGAGGCGCAGGCGGCGGGGGGGCGGCTGGCGGCGGCGGAGCGGCAGGCGTTCGACTTCAGCCGCATCATCGGCCGCAGCCCGCAGCTCAAGGCGGCGCTGGACCGCGCGGCCCGCATTATCCCCCACGGCAAGGCGACCGTCCTGGTCACGGGTGAGACGGGGACGGGCAAGGAGCTGATGGCGCAGGCCATCCACTACAACGGCCCCCGCGCCGCGGCGCCGTTCGTGGACCTGAACTGCAACGCCATCCCCGCCTCGCTCATCGAGACGGAGCTGTTCGGCCACGAGAAGGGCGCCTTTACCGACGCGCGCACCGCCAAGCCCGGCCTGTTCGAGGCGGCGGACGGCGGCACCCTGTTCCTGGACGAGATCGGCGACCTGCCGCTCACGCTGCAGGGGAAGATCCTCCGCGCGCTGGAGGAGAAGGAAGTGCGCCGCGTGGGCGCCATGCGCGCGCGGGCGGTGGACGTGCGCATCATCGCCGCCACGCACGTGGACCTGCAAAGCGCGGTGGCCAAGGGGGAGTTCCGCGAAGACCTGTACTACCGGCTGAGCGTGATCCCCATCCACCTGCCCCCCCTGCGCGGCCGCGGCGAGGACGTGATCCTGCTGGCGGAGCACTTTCTGCGGACGCTGGCCGCGCAGTACGGGCTGGACGTGCCGCTGGTGACGCCGGAGCTGCGGCGGGCGCTGCTGTCGCACGGGTGGCCGGGAAACGTGCGCGAGCTGCGCAACGGGCTGGAGCGGGCGCTGCTGCTGGGCGACGGCGGCATCGACCCCGACGACCTGTTCCACGGCGCGGCGCCCGGCGCCCAGCCGCGCGACGGGGACGGGGGCGCGCTGCCCTTCCCCGCCACGCTGGACGAGATCGAGCGGGCGGCGGCGTTCGCCATGCTGGACCGGGTGGACGGCAACAAGAGCGCGGCCGCCGACGCGCTGGGGATCAGCCGGTCGCGGCTGTACCGGCTGCTGGAGGGAACCGATGCCCCGGAATGAGACACCCGTCCCGGCGGGATACAGCTGTTCTCGGCGAAATATGAGGATCCATGCGGGTTTTTGCCCGGCGCGGGGGTTGCTTCACCGTGGCATGGAACGGCGATCCGCATCCTACCGTTGAAGTGAATCCCATGTACATGATGAAGCGACGATTCCGGCTCGTGCTGGCTGCCCTGCTCCCCGCCGCGATGGCCGCGTGCCACGACCCGTCCGGCGGCGACGGCCCGGTGCCAGGCGAGGACCTGGTGTTCCTGCGCCCTGCCCCCGGCGCGCCGCACCTGGCCACCTACGACACCACCATCGTGGCCACCAAGGGGCAGGACGCGGAGCTGGAGATCGAGTACCGCCCGCTCCCCGGCGAGGACGAGGGCGAGGACTGCCTGCGCCTGCGCATTCGCGCCGAGACGCTGCTGGCCCGTCCCGACGGCCGCATCCTGCAGAACGGCGATACGGTCCACATCCGGGTGCGGGTGGTGGACGCGGGGTACTTCAACTTCGAGTTCCAGCCCGCCGGCCTGCGCTTCAGCCACAGCCGCCCGGCGGAGCTGCGGGTGAACTACCAGTTCGCCCACCCCGACTTCAACGGCGACGGCGAGGTGAACGACGACGACGAGGACTTCGACTTCGGGTGGTGGCGGCAGGAGATGCCCGGGCAGCGCTGGGAGCGCATCGGCAGCGCGCGGCTGCACGACGTGACCGAGGTTCGCGCCGACATCTACGGATTCACCCGCTACGCCCTGGCCGGCGGAAACTGAGCGTTCCTGCGTGTCCACTCCTCCTTTCACCCCGCTGGACCGCGACGCCGCCCGCGAACTTCGCCGGCGGCGGGCGTGGGTGCAGCTGGCCGGGTCCGGCGACCTGCTGGGCGACGAGGCGCTGCTGGCGGAGCCCGAGGTGGGCTACGCCTACGCGGCGGCGTGCCGGCACGTGGGGCGGCCGGAGCGGGCGCTGGAGGTGGCACTCAAGGTGGAGCCCGAGACGCGCCGCCGCGGCGACTGGCGCCTGAGCGGCGAGGCGGTGAACCTGATCGGCAACATCCTGTTCGAGACGGGGAACGCGGCCGGGGCGCAGGCGCGCTTCGAAGAGCTGCTGGAGCACGCCTCGCGCTGGAGCGACGAGGAGTTCAGCGCCCGCGCGTCCAACAACCTGGGCGTCGTAAGCAACGTCCGCGGGCAGCGCGACCTGGCGCTCACCTACTACCAGCGCGCGCTGGCGGCGTACCAGCGGCTGGGCAACCGGCTGGGGATCGCCGAGACGCACAACAACCTGGGGATCTCGTACCGCGACCTGGGCTTCGACCGCGAGGCGGACGGACATTTCCGCCGCTCCATCGAGCTGGCCGAGGCGGAGGGAAGCGAGCGGGTGGCCGCCATCGCCGAGACGGAGCGCGCGGTGCTGCGCCTGCGCGCGGGCGACGCGCCGCTGGCGGCCTCGCTGGCGCAGCGCGCCCGCGGCCGCGCGCAGGGGATCGGCGATCCCGTCGGGGTGGGGAACGCCATCCGCGTGCTGGCGGGCGCGGCGCGGATGGAGGAGCGCATGGACGAGGCGGCGGCGCACCTGGACGACGCGCTGCGCGTGGCACGCGAACACTCCGAGTCGTTGCTGCTGGCGGAGGTGCAGCGCGACCGCGGCCTTCTGTTTCGCGACCGGGGCGATACCGCCGCCGCCCGCGACGCGCTGACCGAGTCCGCCGAGCACTTCGCCCGCCTTGGCGCCACCGCCGAAGCCGAAGCCGTCGCCGTCATCGCGCGCGAGCTGTAGGGCCCCCTTCCCTCCGGTGGTTTCGAAGAAGCGCGCGAATTGTCCAGCCGGTGACTGGACAATTCAAAAATCCAGGAAATCCTCCTCGCAGAGCGGCGTCTTCCCGAGGGAGGCGCCGCTCTGCGTTTTTGGAATTCACGGATTCGTGATACCAAGCGAATGACTGCTCTTCGCCAGCTATGAGCCGATCCGCGTCGCAATTTTCGGAGCGTTTATCTGTCGATTGAATTGTCCAGT
>DASTVC010000812.1:0-4796 GCA_035759295.1 Longimicrobium sp.
CGCTCACCTACCGCGAGCTGAACGAGCGGGCAAACCAGCTCGCCCATCACCTGCGGCGGAGCGGGGTGGGTCCCGAGGTGCGGGTGGGGATCAGCCTGGAGCGCGGGCTGGAGATGGTCGTCTCCATCCTTGCCGTCCTCAAGGCGGGCGGCGCGTACGTGCCGCTGGACCCCGGCTATCCGGCCGAGCGGCTGGCGTTCATCCTGGCCGACTCCGCCACGCCGGTGCTGCTCACGCGCGAGGCGCTGCGCGGCGCGCTCCCGGCGCGTGGGGGCGTGAAGGTGGTGAGCCTGGACAGCGCCGCGGAGGAGATCGCGGCCGAGAGCGTGGAGAACCCGCGGAGCGGCGCGGGGCCGGATTCGCTGGCGTACGTCATCTACACCTCCGGCTCCACCGGCACGCCCAAGGGCGCGCTGATCGAGCACCGCAACGTGGCGCGGCTCTTTACCGCAACGGACCCCTGGTTCGGCTTTGGTCCGGACGACGTGTGGACCCTCTTCCACTCCTACGCCTTCGACTTCTCCGTCTGGGAAATCTGGGGCGCGCTGCTCTACGGCGGCCGCCTCGTCGTCGTTCCGTTCGACGTGAGCCGCGATCCGGAAGCCTTCCACGCGCTGGTGCGGCGCGAGGGCGTCACCGTGCTCAACCAGACGCCGTCGGCGTTCCGGCAGTTCGTCCGCGTGGACGGCGAGCGGGGCGGCGACCTGGCGCTGCGCTACGTGATCTTCGGCGGCGAGGCGCTGGAGCCCGCCTCCCTGCGCGAGTGGGTGGAGCGCCGCGGCGCCGACACGCCGCGGCTGGTGAACATGTACGGCATTACCGAAACCACCGTACACGTCACCTATCGCCCCCTGACCGAGGCGGACGTGTTCGGCGGCTCCGGAAGCCCCATCGGCGTGCGCATCCCGGACCTGCAGCTGTACGTCTGCGATTCCGCGCTGCGGCCGCTGCCCGTGGGTGTGCCGGGCGAGCTGTACGTGGGCGGCGGCGGCGTGGCGCGCGGCTACCTGAATCGTCCCGAGCTGACCGCGCAGCGGTTCGTCGAAAATCCGTTCGGCGCCGGAAAGCTGTATCGCACGGGCGACCGCGTCCGGTGGCTGGCGGATGGTACGCTCGACTACCTGGGCCGCCTGGACGAGCAGGTGAAGATCCGCGGCTTCCGCATCGAGCTGGGTGAGATCGAGGCGCGGCTGGCCGAGCACCAGGGGGTGCGCGAGGCCGTTGTCCTGGCGCGCGAGGACGTGCCGGGCGATCGGCGGCTGGTGGCATACGTCGTCGGGGCGGCGGACGCGGACGGGCTGCGCGAGCACCTGTTCCGCGAGCTCCCGGAGTACATGATCCCGTCCGCGTTCGTGGTGCTGGAGGCGCTGCCGCTGACCGCGAACGGCAAGCTGGACCGCAAGGCGCTGCCGGCGCCGGAGGGCGATGCGTACGCGCGGGGGAGCTACGAGGCACCGCTGGGGGAGATCGAGGCGGCGCTGGCCGGGATCTGGGCAGAGGTGCTGGGCGTGGAGCGGGTGGGCCGCCGGGACAACTTCTTCGAGCTGGGCGGGCACTCGCTGCTGGCGATCAAGCTGATCGGGCGGATGCGGCAGGCGGGGCTGCACACGGAGGTGCGGGCCCTGTTCACCACGCCGGTGCTGGCGGAGCTGGCCCTGGCCGTGGGCGGAGCGTCTTCGGAGATCGAGGTCCCCGCGAACGGAATCCCGGAGGGATCCGCGTCCATCACGCCGGAGATGCTGCCGCTGGTGGAGTTGAGCCAGGCGGAGATCGACCGGATCGTGGCAGGGGTGCCGGGCGGAGCGGCGAACGTGCAGGACATCTACCCGCTGGCCCCGCTGCAGGAGGGTTTCCTCTTCCACTACCTGATGTCGCAGGAGGGGGACCCGTACCTGGTGTCGAGCATGTCCGAGTTCGACACCCGCGCACGGCTGGATCAGTACCTGGCGGCGCTGCAGGCGGTGATCGGCCGCCACGACATCCTGCGGACGGCCATGGCCTGGGAGGGGCTGCGCGAGCCGGTGCAGGTCATCTGGCGGCACGCGCCGCTGCCGGTGGAGGAGGTGGAGCTCGATGCGGTGGGGCTGGATGCGGGCGTCGGCGCGGCCGGGCAGCTGTGGGGACGCTACGACCCCCGGCGGTACCGGATGGACCTGACGCGGGCGCCGCTGCTGCGGGTGTGCATCGCCGAGGACCGCGCGCGTGGCCGGTGGCTGCTGCTGATGCTCATGCATCACATGTCGGGCGACCACGAGTCGCTGGAGGTGCTGCAGGGGGAGATCACGGCGCACCTGCTGGGGCGCGAGGCGGAGCTGCCGGCGCCGCTGCCATTCCGCAACTACGTGGCGCAGGCGCGCCTGGGGGTGAGCCGCGAGGAGCACGAGCGGTTCTTCACGGGCATGCTGGGGGAAGTGGAGGAGCCCACGGCGCCGTACGGGATGCTGGACGTTTGGGGGGAGGGACTGGGGATCGGGGAGGCGTGGCTTCCGGTGGAGGGCGACCTCTCCGCGCGGCTGCGCCGCCGGGCGCGGGCCCTGGGGGTGACCGCGGCGAGCCTGGTTCACCTGGCGTGGGCGCAGGTGCTGGCGCGGGTCTCGGGCCGGGAGGACGTGGTCTTCGGGACGCTGCTCTTCGGACGCATGCAGGGCGGGGAGGGCACGGAACGGGTGATGGGTCCGTTCATCAACACGCTGCCGGTACGGATCGGTGTGGGCGGGGAGGGGGTCGAGGCGGCTGTGCGTCGTACGCACGCGCTGCTGGCGGACCTGCTGCGCCACGAGCACGCGTCCCTGGCGCTCGCGCAGCGCGCCAGCGGCGTGGCGGCCCCCGCGCCGCTGTTCACCTCGCTGCTGAACTATCGCTATAGCGGCGCGGGGGGGCGTTCACAGGAGGCGGGACAGGCGGAGCAGACGGAGCAGGCGGGGCAGGGCGTGCGGGGGATTTTCGCGCAGGAGCGCACGAACTATCCCGTGACGCTCTCGGTGGACGACCTGGGGGAGGCGTTCTCGCTGTCGGCGCAGGTCGCGGCCCCGGCCGACGCGGCGCGGGTGTGCCGGCTGATGCACACGGCGCTGGAGCGGCTGGTCGAGGCGCTGGAGGCCACTCCCGGTCAGGCGATCGGGAGCCTCGATGTGCTGCCGGAGGCGGAGCGCCGGCAGGTGGTGGAGGCGTGGAACGGGACGGCGGCCGAGGTTCCGGCGGACCTGTGCATCCACGAGCTGTTCGAGGCGCAGGCGGCGCGCACGCCGGACGCCGTGGCCGTGCGCTTCGAGGAGGAGTCGCTCACCTATGCGGAGCTGAACGCGCGCGCCAACCGCCTCGCCCACCACCTGCGCGGCCGCGGTGTCGGTCCGGAGGTGCGGGTGGGTGTGTTGATGGAGCGGAGCCTGGAGATGGTGGTCTCGCTCCTGGCCGTGCTGAAGGCCGGGGGCGCCTACGTGCCGCTGGACCCGGGCCTCCCCGCCGAGCGGCTGGCGTACATGCTGGACGACAGCGGCGTGCCGCTGGTGCTGACGCAGGCTGCCCTGCGCGAATCCGTCCCTGCGCGCGACGGCCTCGCGGCGCTGGTGGTGGACGCGCTGGTGCTGGACGCCGAGCCCGCGGAGAACCCGTCGGGCGGCGTGGGTCCGGATTCGCTGGCGTACGTCATCTACACCTCCGGCTCGACCGGCCGCCCCAAGGGAGTGATGAACCAGCACCGGGGCGTGGTGAACCGGCTGGTGTGGATGCAGGCGCACTTCGGCATCGGCGCGGATGACGTGGTGCTGCAGAAGACGCCGTTCGGCTTCGACGTGTCGGTGTGGGAGTTCTTCTGGCCGCTGCAGCAGGGCGCCTGCCTGGTGATGGCGCGCCCGGACGGCCATCGCGACCCGCTGTACCTGCAGGAAGTCATTGAGCAGCGCGGGGTGACCACGCTGCACTTTGTCCCCTCCATGCTGCAGCAGTTCGTCGAGACGGCGGACCCGGCGCGGTGCGGCAGCCTGCTGCGCGTGGTGTGCAGCGGCGAGGCGCTGCCGCCGGCGCTCGTGGATCGCTTCTACGAGCGGTTCGCTGGCCCCGTGGTGCTCACCAACCTGTACGGCCCCACCGAGGCGGCCGTGGACGTGAGCTGCTGGACCTGCTCGCGCGACGGGGCGGCCGGCGTGGTGCCGATCGGCCGGCCGGTGTGGAACACCGCGCTCTACGTGCTGGATGCCGCGCTGCGGCCGGTGCCGGTGGGAACCTCCGGCGAGCTGTACATCGGCGGAGTGCAGGTGGCGCGCGGCTACCTGGACCGCCCGGGGCTGACGGCTGAGCGCTTCGTCCCCGACCCGTTCTCGGCGGAGCCAGGGACGCGCCTGTACCGCACCGGCGACCGGGCACGGTGGCGGGCGGACGGCGCCATCGAATACCTGGGACGCCTCGACTTCCAGGTGAAGATCCGCGGCTTCCGCATCGAGCTGGGCGAGATCGAGGCACGACTGGCCGAGCACCCAGAGGTGCGCGATGCCGTCGTCCTGGCGCGTGAGGACGTGCCCGGGGAGACGCGGCTGGTGGCGTACGTGGTGGGCCATGCGGAGGCGGGAGTCCTGCGCGAGCACCTGCTCCGGGAGCTCCCGGAGTACATGGTCCCGGCGGCGTTCGTGTCGCTGGACGCGCTGCCGCTGACCGCCAACGGCAAGCTGGACCGCAAGGCGCTCCCGGCGCCGGAGGGAGATGCCTACGCGCGGGGGAGCTACGAGGCACCGCTGGGCGAGGTGGAGACGGCGCTCGCCGAGATCTGGAGCGAGGTGCTGGGGGTGGAGCGGGTGGGCCGC
>DASTVC010000813.1:0-9200 GCA_035759295.1 Longimicrobium sp.
GGCGATGGGGCTGCTCTTCGGGCGCTGGGTGGGGACGGCGGCGGTAGTGCTGGCGGCGTCGGTGGGGGCCACGCTGGCGTTCCTGGCGGCGCGCTACCTGTTCGCCGACGCGGCGCGGCGGCGGATGGGGCCCCGGCTGCAGCGGCTGGCGCGCGGCTTCGAGCGCGACGCCTTCAACTACATGCTGTTCGTCCGCCTGGTCCCCGTATTTCCGTTCTGGCTGATGAACCTGGTGCCCGCGTTCACGCCGGTGAGCGCGCGCACCTTCTTCGTGGCGACGGCCATCGGCATTGCGCCGGGGACCTTCGTCTTCGTGAACCTGGGCGAGTCGCTGGGCCGCATCGAGTCGCCGCGCGACCTGGTGGGGCCGGGCACCCTGCTGGCGCTGGCGCTGCTGGGGCTGCTCAGCCTGCTCCCCATCGCCTTCAAAAAGCTGCGCAACCGGAGAAAGAGACGCTGATGGCCGAGCTGAACGTGGAGCGCATCCCCCGCCGCATGCACCCGCTGGCGCTGCTGGGGCTGGCGCTGGGGCTTCTCGCCCTGCTGATGCTGTTCGTTACCGGGCCCGGGGCGCGGTTCGGCTGGTGGCACTTTCGCACCAGCTTCAACCTGATGAAGTACGCGGCGTACGTGGGCGCGGCCGCGGCGCTGGTGTCGCTGGCCGGCCTGCTGCTGAGCCGGGGGCGGGGGCGCATCGTCGCGGTGGCGGGGCTGGCGCTGGGGGCCACGGCGTACCTGCTGCCGTGGAGCTGGCGCCGCGACGCGCGGCAGTACCCCGGCATCCACGACATCACCACCGACACGCGGAACCCGCCCGCGTTCGTGGCCATCGCCCCCCTCCGTGCCGACGCGCCCAACCCGGCGGCGTACCCGGGCGACTCGGTGGCGCAGGTGCAGCGCGAGGCCTACCCCGACATCGGGCCGCTGATGATGGCGATGCCGGTGGATTCCGCGTTCACGCTGGCGGTAAAGGCGGCCAAGGAGATGGGGTGGGAGATGGTGGACCAGGACCGCCGCCAGGGCCGCATCGAGGCGACGGCCACGACGCCGTGGATGGGCTTCAAGGACGACGTGGTGATCCGCGTCTCGTCCGCGTCCGGCATCTCGCGCGTGGACGTGCGGTCGAAGTCGCGCGTGGGCCGCGGCGACGTGGGCGCCAACGCCAACCGCATCCGCCAGTACCTGCGGCGCCTGGCGGAGTCCGACCCGCACCCCATCCAGACCGAGAAGCCGTCGTAGCGTACGGCTGCGGAAAGAAAATCTCACGCGGAGCCGCGGAGAAAAAGACGAGCCGCGGAGGAAGATGCGATTTCCTCCGCGGCTCTCTTTTATTCCGCGGCTCCGCGTGATCCCGGAATACAGCCACCAACAAAGCGGACGCTGTCATTCTGAGAGAGGCGCGCGCTCCATCCCTTCCAGTCGCACCCCTTGCCCGTGCGCCGACCGAAGAATCTCTACGATGGGCGCACGGGCCTGTCGGCTACCTTCGGCGCGAAGGACCTTCCGTTCCCGATAAAGATTCTTCGGTCGGCGCACAGGGCCTCGCGCGTGAAGACGGTTCTGCGCGGCGCCTTCCTCAGAATGACAGCGATCTTCCGGATGCAGTCTTTTGCGGCTCCGCGTGATCCTTTTCAGCGCTGCGGCAGGCCGTAGCGGTCGCGCATCTCGGCCACCCAGGGCGGAATGTCGCGGCGGCTGCGGGTGTAGCTCTGCTCCATGCAGTGCAGCATGGCATCCACCGTGGGCGCCTGCGCGCTGGCCGGCAGGTCGTGCACCAGCACCCGCAGCGCGGCGAACGCCTCCTCGTCCGTAAGCTCCTCGCGCGTTTCGGCCGCGTGCGCCAGGAACCAGCGGCGCAGACGGTGGATGGTCTTTGTGTACGGCATGTTGCCGTCCAGAAACTTCTTGAGCCCCGACGGGCTCATCCCGATCTCCCGCGCGGCGGTGCGCAGCGAGGTGCGCTCCACCCGCTCCATCACGGCCTCACGCATCTGCGGGATCAGCCGCACGTCCGTGGGCCCGGCCTCGTCCCCCTGCTTCGCCAGCTTCTCCATCAGCATCCTTACCCCCTCGCGGTCGGTGGGGGCGTCTCCCGTGAACAGCTTCCTGATTCTCCTGGGCGGCTGCATGCTCCTGCTCCCTCCGATCCGATCGTTGTCACGTTCCGCTGCTTCTTGTACACAACGTACACTTAGGGGGGTGCACAAGGCAAATGGCGCACGCGGAGCGACGATGAAATCTGTCCCTCCGCGTGCATCCGTACCGGTCCTTAAATCTACCGCTCCCGCAGCGGGTTGACGATGCGGTGCGGGACAAAGCGGCTCAGGTTGTCGGTAATGGGGCCGATGGATTCGCGAATCCCCATCCCCGCCGGCTCCTGCCCGATGATCCAGCTGCCGATCACCGGCCGGTGCCCGTCGAACTCCGGGAGCGGCGCGTACTCCTGGTAGACGAACCCCTCTTCGCCGTAGTCACCGCCGCTGGCCGCCGGCTCGTGCCAGGGGCTTACGATGCGCACGTTGGCGCCCTCGCGGCTCAGCAGCGGCTTGGCGACGTAGGCATCCACCCCCTGCCGGAACATGAACTCGTCCCGGTACGCCGGAAGCAGGTTGGGGTGCCCCGGATTGCGCTCCCACAGGATGGGGAGGATGCCCTTGTTGGACAGCAGCATCTTCCACGCGGGCTCCATCCACTGGATGCTCCCCGCCGCGCGCGCCAGGTGGCTGCCGAACTCCTCGTGCACCATCCACTCCCACGGATACAGCTTGAAGATGCAGCGGATCTCCGCGCCGTCCACGTCCACGAAGCGCCCGCCCGCCGCGTCCCAGCCGATGTCCTCCACCCGCAGCGCCAGGGTGCGCAGCCCCGCCTGCTGGGCGGTGTCGCGCAGGTAGGTGATGGTGGACTCGTCCTCCACGTCGTCCATGGCCGCAAAGTGGACGGTCTCGTCCAGCAGGTGGGGCTTGAGCTCCGTCCACGTTTCCACCAGCGCCTCGTGCAGGCGGTTGAACTGGTCGCCGCCGGGAAAGCGCTCCTCCAGCCAGAACCACTGCGCCACCGCCGCCTCGACCAGGCTGGTCGGCGTGTCGGCGTTGTACTCCAGCATCCGCGGCTCGCCGGCGCCGTCGTACGAAAAGTCGAAGCGTCCGTACAGCGAGGGCGCGTCGGCCTCCCACGACTGCTCGATGAGCGGCACGGCCTGCGGGGGGATGGCCAGCTCGGCGTACCGCTTCTCCCGGATCACCGCCTCGGCCGCCTCCACGCACAGGCGGTGCAGCTCGCGGGTGGCGTTCTCGATGCGGTAGACCTGCTCGAGCGTAAAGGTGTAGTGCGCCTCCTCGTGCCAGTACGGCACGCCGCCGGCGGTGTGGTGCCGCAGGCCGACGTCCTCCACCTTCTTCTCCCAGCCGTCGCGCGGCGGGTGCGTGTGGCGCTGCATGGTCAGCTGTGCACCCCGCCGCGGCCGCTCCCCGTGCGCCCGAATCCGCCGCGCGACACGCGGGCCGCCGGGGCGTTGCGGGCGACGGGGCCGCCGGGCCGGGTGCGCGCCACGCCGCGGTTGTCGTAGTAGTGGCCGCCCCAGAAGATGGGGTAGTACATGGGCACGTAGCCGGTGCGCGGGCGTTCCTCGCACACCTCGGGGTTGTTGGGATCGCAGTAGCCGCGCAGCGTCTGCCGGGGCCGGTCCTCGCCGCACGAGGCGGCGCCCAGGGCCAGCGACGACACCAGCGTGAGCCGGATGGCGGTCGACTTCTTCAAGTTTCTCCCACCTGCAAAGGTAAACGTCCATGGACGGCCATCGGGGCCATCCGGTTGGACGGCATCATCATACGCAAACCGCGCGTCCCGGTTTCGACGGGTCGCGGGGGGTGAGTCCGGCCGCAAGGGCGAATGAATTCGCGGCAACGACCACACGAAATCCGCCTTCGCGGATTGGACGGCGTGGGGCGAGTCCGAGGTACGGGTGCGCGTGGATGCGTCCCGTCCGCTGCCGGAGATGGTTGGCGGGTGAATCGCTCGTACTCGCGGCGAGCGTAGCCCACGCGAGCGGGTGAAGCCCCGTTCGCGAGGAACGAGCGAGACGGGGCTTGTGGCCGTTCCAGCCGCGGGCTTCAACCCGTGGTGCCGCGGCCCGCGCCCGGCCCGTCCGACGACGCTCGATCATCCGCCTCGACGTCCCGCGCGGCCGCCACCCAATACGTCTGCTTGTGGCCCAGCGCCTCGAACCGGCGCTGCTCCGCTTCCGCCGCATCCGGCGTGGCGAACCGCCCGATCAGGAACCGGTTGCCGTTGTCGTCCTGGCGCCACAGCTCCCACCCGCTCGCGTCGTCGTTCGTCATCCATCCACCTTCACGCCGCGTCCATCAGCTGCGCGCGGTCGCCGAGCTTTTCGCGGAGGAAGCGGCGGACGGCGGGCAGATCGTCCGCGGGGATGACGCGCTTGGGCAGGTACATCGCGAACTGCTTTGCGATGAAGAAGAGCAGGAACTCCCTGGTCTCCACCGCGCGAGGCATGACATCCCAGCGCCGCAGCGTGGTGCCGCTGAACGCCGTCACCTCGAACTCCGCTTCGTTCAGCGCCGCCACGATGGGGTGCTTCCAGTCCTGATACTGCTTCTCGTACTGCCGTGCGGCCGCGGGACCCAGGAATCTGCGAAACAGCAGAAACCACAGCGCCACGATCAGGAGCCAGGGTACCAGCCGCGCGAGGGTGACCGCCCACGCTCCGTCCGGCGCCAGTGCGGACGCGATCGCCGCGGCCACCGCCAGACCGCCCAGCACCAGCGCAGCGCGGCGCATGAACCGGCTCTCCCCGTGCTTCGCCACCATGCGCTGCGCCCGGATGAATTCGGCGCGGTCGTAGTCGAACGTAAAGCGCATCACGGTGACGTCGACGCGGGGCCCGCCGCCGGCGCGCGCAGGATGGGCTCCAGCGTCTTCCAGACCGTCGAGGCGACGATCCGGTGGCCCTGCTCGTTGGGATGGATGCCGTCCGCCAGATTCAAGTCCGGCCGCGCGGCCACGCCGTCCAGCAGAAAGGGGATGAAGGTGAGCCCGTTCTGACGCGCGAGTTCAGGATAGGTGTCGTTGAACTGGCGGACGTAGCTCTGGCCGAGGTTTGGCGCGGCGAGCATGCCCGCGAGGACGATCCGCGCGGTGGGGCGCTCGGCGCGCACGGTCTCGATGATCCCCTGGATGTTGGCGCGCATGGTATCCAGGTTGCCGCCGGTGAGCATGTCGTTGGCGCCGGTCTCGATCACCAGCACGTCGAACGGCTGCTTGATGAGCCAGCTGCGCACCCGCTGCAGCGCGCCCGCGCTCTTCTCCCCGCTCAGCCCCGCGTTCACCACCTCCCACGGCAGCCCGGCGGAATCCACCTTCTGCTGGATGAGGGCGGGGTAGGCGTCCTCGCGCTCCAGGCCGTAGCCGTCCGTAAGGCTGGTGCCCAGGAACATGACGATGCGCCGGGTGGCATCGGATGACGATTCGTCCGCGGACGCCTTCTGCGCGGCCGAATCGGAGGGCGGCTGGTTGCTTTCGGCGCCCCCGCATCCGAAGATCAGAAAGGGGAGGACGAGGGCCCACCACGGGCGCATTCGGGGCACGAACGGCGGTACGATGCTCATTGCGGACGATCTCCAGAAAACCTATCGCAGCGGCGGACGTCCGCTGTCGGCGCTACAGAACGTAAGCTTTCGCGTGGAGCCCGGCGAGACGGTGGCCATCGTGGGCCCCTCCGGCAGCGGCAAAACCACGCTCCTGGGCCTCCTGGCCGGCCTGGACCGCCCCAGCAGCGGCCGCGTGCTGCTGGACGGCACCGATCTGGGCGCGCTGAGCGAAGACGACCGCGCGCGGCTGCGGCGCGAGAAGATCGGCTTCGTCTTCCAGTCGTTCCAGCTCATCCCCACGCTCACGGCGCGCGAGAACGTGTCCGTGCCGCTTGACCTGGCTGGCGACGGCGGCGGCGCGGCGCGCGCGAACGAGCTGCTGGAGCGCGTGGGCCTGGGAGGGCGCGGGCACCACTACCCCGCGCAGCTCTCCGGCGGCGAGCAGCAGCGGGTGGCGCTGGCGCGCGCCTTCATCCACCGGCCCTCCATCCTCTTTGCGGACGAGCCCACGGGCAACCTGGATGCCGCCACCGGCGCACGCATCATCGAGCTGATGATGGAGCTGAACCGGGAGATCGGCACCACGCTCGTCCTCGTCACCCACGACCTGGACCTGGCCGCCCGGGCGCGGCGGGTGATCCGGCTGGCCGACGGCGCGGTGGTGAGCGACGAGCCGGGCGGCGCACAGTGAATCTGCGCCCCCTGCTGGCGCTCTCCTGGCGCGAGAGCCGCTTCGCGCGCCGCCGGCTGCTCCTCTTCCTCAGCTCCATCACCCTGGGCGTGGCCGCGCTGGTGGCCACGCAGTCGTTCGCGGCCAACCTGGCGGCCGGCGTGCGCGACCAGGCACGCGACATGATGGGCGCGGACGTCAGCCTGAGCAGCAACCGCCCCTTCGGCCCGCGCACGGAGCGCGTGCTGGACTCGCTGCGCCGGGCGCGCATCCCCGTGGCGCGGGTTACGTCGTTCGCGTCCATGGCGCTGGCGGAGCGCACGGGAGGCGCCCGGCTGGCGCAGGTGCGCGCGGTGGAGCCCGGCTACCCCTTCTACGGCGAGATCGTCACCGCGCCGGCCAATCGGTGGATGGATCTGCAGCGAGGCCGCAACGCGCTGGTGGATCCGGCGCTGCTCATCGCGCTCGACGCCCGCGTGGGCGACTCCCTGGAACTGGGGGAATCGACCTTCACCATCATCGGCACGCTGGAAAAGGTGCCGGGCGCGGTGGGGATCGGCAGCCTGTTCGCGCCGCGCGTGTACATCCCCGCCCGCTACGTGAAGGAGACGCAGCTCATCCGCATGGGGAGCCGCGCGGATTACGAGGCGTACGCGCGCATGCCGGCGGAGCGCGCGGAGCGGCTGCTGGCGGACCGCCGCGCCGTCCTGCGCGGCGAGCGGGTGGGGATGAGCACGGCGCGCGAGCAGCAGGCGGACCTGGACCGCGCGCTGCGGCGGCTGGGGAGCTTCCTTTCCCTCGTGGGGACCTTCGCGCTGCTGCTGGGCGGGATAGGCGTGGCGAGCGCGATGGGCGCGTACATCGCCCAGAAGCGCGACACGGTGGCCACGCTGCGCTGCCTGGGGGCCACGGCGCCGCAGGTCATCTTCATCTACCTGCTGCAGGCGGGGGTGATGGGGCTGATCGGCGCGGCGCTGGGGACGGCGATCGGCCTCGCCGTGCAATGGGTGCTGCCGCGGCTGCTGGCGGACCTGCTGCCGGTGCAGGTGGATACGGCGCTCAGCCTGCCCGCCGTGCTGACGGGCGTCGGCGTGGGCGTGTGGATCGCGGTGGCGTTCGCGCTGCTGCCGCTGATCGCCACGCGCCGCATCAGCCCGCTGCAGGCCATCCGCCGCCGCGTGGAGCCGGACGAGACGCGCCGCCGCGACCCGTGGGCGATCGGTGGATGGGCGTTGCTGGCGGCCAGCATCGTCGCCCTCGTCTTTCTGCAGGCGGGGGAGATGGGGACGGGGATCGGCTTTACCGCCGGCATCGCGGCGACCCTCTTCGCCCTCTGGCTGAGCGCGTGGCTGGTGACGAAGGCGGCGCGGCGGGCGCCAACGGGGGCGCTGGGATATCCCACGCGGCAGGGGATCGCCAACCTGCACCGCCCGGGGAACCAGACGCGCGTGGTGGTCCTGGCGCTGGGCTTCGGCGTCTTTCTCCTCGCCGTCGTCTACCTGATGCAGAGCAACCTGCTGCGCCCGCTGCGCGTGGACGCGAAGAGCCAGGGCAACCTGCTGCTGTTCGACGTCCAGGCGGACCAGGAAGCGGGCGTGCGGCAGATCCTGGCCGGCGGCGGCACGGAGGTGCTGCAGCGCGCGCCCATCATCCCCATGCGCATCCACTCCATCAACGGCGTCCCGGCCACCACGCTCGCCCCCGGCCGCGGCGGGGACGCTGAGGCGGCGGACAGCGCGGGCGGCGGCGAGGCGCGCCGGAGCGAGCGCCGCGACGGGCCGCCGGGAGACGACGACGCGCCGGAGGGATGGGCGGTGCGGCGGGAGTACCGATCCACCTACCGCGACACGCTGGTGGATTCGGAGACGCTGCTGCGCGGGCGGATGTGGCGCCCCGGCGCGGGCGGGCAGGCGGGCGGAGGCCCCGCGGAGGTGTCGATGGACGTCTCCGTCGCCGAGGACCTGAAGGTGGACGTGGGGGACCAGATCGTCTGGGACGTGCAGGGCGTCCGCATCCCCACGCGCATCACCTCCATCCGCGAGGTGGACTGGCAGCGGCTGGAGCCCAACTTCTTCGCCGTGTTCCCCACGGAGGTGCTGCAGGGCGCGCCGCAGACGTGGGTGATGCTGGCCCGCGCGCCGGATGCTCCCGCGCGAGCGACCGCGCAGCGGGACGTCGTCCGGCGGTACAGCAACGTGGCGGTGCTGGACCTGACCGCCATCCAGGCCGCGCTGGACGACGTGCTGGGCCGCGTGGCGGCGGTGATCCGCTTTCTCGCCGCGTTCAGCGTGGCGACGGGGTTCATCGTGCTGCTGGGCGCGGTGCTGAGCGGCCGGCTGCAGCGCATCCGCGAGAGCGTGCTGCTGCGCACCCTGGGCGCCACCCGCCGGCAGATCGCGCGGGTGCTGCTGGCGGAGTACCTGTCGCTGGGCCTGCTGGCCAGCCTCGCGGGGATCCTGCTGGCGGTCATCGCCGGCTGGGCGCTGGCCAGGTGGCTGTTCGAGGTGGACTACGCGGTGCCCGTGCTGCCGTTGCTCTGGCTGGCGCTGGGCGTGACCGCCCTTTCCGCCGCCGTGGGCCTGCTCGCCAGCCGCGAAGTCTTTCGCCACACTCCGCTGGAGGCGTTGCGGGAGGAGTGAGGGATGCGGGCCGTTATGCATCTTGCATTATGTAATTCACATAATGTATTTTGCATAGTAGGTTGGTGCTCCCTCGTGAGTGAACTGAAGATGGACAAGCTGAATCCATTCGAATACGGCCGTGAGCTGGGACTGGATGAGCTCGTCGACCGCCGGGAGGAGATGGCGGCGATCGACGCCGCCATCCGGAACCGGGGCAAGCTGTTCCTGATCGGCCCGCGGCGGTTCGGAAAGACGTCTGTGCTGAGCGCGGCGGGGGAGGCGGCGACGCGGCAGGGCACC
>DASTVC010000814.1:0-3045 GCA_035759295.1 Longimicrobium sp.
TCCTGCGCCACGTCCGACGTCACGGGCGCCAGCGACGGCGCCGCCATCTCCACCCGCGCGTCCATGCTGAACGCAGGCGTGCGCGCCGTCTCACTGAACACCAGCCGCCCGCCCTGCGCCGCCAGCGTCATCGTATCCACACCGCTTGTGTCCGCGCCCACCGCTACGCCGTAGACGATGCGTCCCAGCGCCAGCCTCGACGCGTCGGGCACCGGCGCGGCCGCGGCGGCGGGGATGGCCGGCTGGGAGCCGCGGACGGGCGGCGCGGCGGCGAGCAGCGCGTCCATCGGCAACACTTCGCCATTGTGGATGACGACGCGCACGTCGCGCGTGGCGCGCACGTCCGCAGCCGGGTTGCCGCCGACCACGATCGCGTCCGCCGCGCGCCCCGCGGCCAGCACGCCGAGATCCGTCCGGCCCAGGATGTCCGCCGCGCCGCCGGTGGCCGCGCGGATGGCCTGTAGCGGCGTCAATCCCGCGCCGACGAGCAGTTCCAGCTCCTGGTGCAGCGCGCCGCCGGGGGTCACGTACGGGTTCGGCAGATCCGACCCGGCGCCCACGCGTCCGCCGAGGGCGACGACACGGCGGGTGAGGTGCGCGGCGAACTTCTCGTGTACGTCGAACACGTGCTTGAACGCGGGCGTGGCCGCGTCGCCGCGCGTCCAGAACGCGTGCACGTGGTCCGGCACCCGGTCCGCCAGCGGCACACCGGCCAGCGACGGCCGCGTCTCCGCCGCGTACTGGTGGGCGACGATGAGCGTGGGAACGATGTAGGCGCCGCGGCGCACCACCGCGCGCGCCAGGCTGTCCATCCGCACGGAGTCCAGCGGAAACACCTCCGGGTCGCCGCCCATCCTGCGGTACGCCTGGCTGAAGCCGCTCGCGTGCTCGAAACCGCCCACGCCGGCCTCCAGCGCCTGCAGCGCGTCCACGTCGCTCGCCAGGAGGTCCGCCGTGACCGGCTTCCCCAGCCGCCGCGCCTCCGCCGACGCCGCGGTGACCTGCTCCAGCGAAAGGCCGCTGTACAGCTTGACGAAATCCACCCCGTGCGCCGCCACGGTATCTACCGCGCGCACGGCGGCGGGGACGTCCGTGGCGATCAGCGCGCCTGGCCAGCTCTGCCGCCCGTCGATCAGCGGGCCGGCACGGAACAGGCGCGGCCTGGGGCCGGGGGCGGCGTCCAGCATCGCCAGGTTCTCGAAGGTGTTGTGCAGGTCGCGCACGGTGGTCACGCCGGCGGGAAGGAACATCGACAGCATCCCCGCGTCCCACACGTGCGCGTGCAGGTCGATCAGGCCGGGGAGGATGGTCCCGCCCTCCGCGTCGATGATGCGCGCCCCGGCCGGTACCCGGCATCCGGACGCCGCGCCCGCGCAGGTGATGCGCTCGCCCTGGATCACCACCACGCCGTTCTCGACGGGCGCGGCGCCGGTGCCGTCGATCAGCCGGCCGCGCAGCACCGTCGCGGGCTCGGCCGGCACCTCCGCCGTCCGCGCCCCCTGGCCCGCGCACCCCGCCAGCGCCAGCACCGTGAGCAGCATCGCGCTCTTCATCGTCCGTATCTCCCTCAATCCGTGTGGATGGTCGTCCGTTACGGGAGGAAGGATGCGGGTCAAGGGGCGGCGGATGAATCGCGCGGCCGGCGAACGGCGGATCGGGGGATGCGAACGGAGGGATTCCGCCCCCGACCGGCGGCGGTCGCTCGCGATCTCCGCACGGAATGGAAAATCCCATCCGGATCCCCGGCCGTTTGCGCGCATGGTTCGGCGGCCGCGGCGGGAGATTGGAGAAAGGAGGACGCAGAGGGATTCCTCCCCCCGCGTCCTCCTCGCCCCACCGTTGCGCCCTCCGCACCGAAGCCGCTGCGCTCAGCGCCTTTTACGCGCGTGACAGCTACGCATCGTCCGTCTGGGCGTCAAGGGGCTCCGCCACGGCCACCTGCTGGTACAGCCCGGCCACCCAGGCGTCGCGATAGCTTTTTGCGCTGTCGAAGAGCTGCTGGGCGAGCACCGTTCCCCAGATGGGGAGAAAGTACAGCCACAGCCCCGCGGTGCCGCCGCCCGTGACCAGCAGGCTGGACCCGGGCGCCAGCACCAGCGACGCGCCCACGCTCCACGCCACCGCCCGCTCAAAGCACAGGCGCTGAAACAGCACCAGCACCAGGACGCCGTGCAGAAAGGCCAGCCCGGTCACGGCCAGGGGCGCCGGGGGCGAAAACCCCTCGCCGTACATTTCGGTCTCGGCGACCTGCGCCCACACCTCCACGCCGGGCAGCGGGCCTAGCGGGGTGGGATGCGCGTCGCGGGCCGCCCGGTATGATCCCCCCAGCAGCACGACCTTGCCCCGGAGCACACCGTCCGCCCACCCGGGTGACCGGGCAAGGTCGAGAACGGCGGACGCGGCGAAGGTCCAGCGCCCTTCCACCGGACGGTAGACGATCATCCGCTCGCCGGGGCGGCCCTCCTCCTCCGCATCGCGTCCGAACCGCCCCAGGGCGGCGCCCAGCGTCGGAACGGGGCCGCCCGGCCCACGGAGCGTCCGGCGGTAGCGGCGAATCACCCCGTCTGGGTCCGGGTACAGGGAAACGGCCGCCATGGAGTCCGGCGGGTTACGTCCCCCCAGCACGGGGCCGAACACCCACGCGTCCGCCGCGCACCCCACCGGCATGGCTGCGTACGCCTCGCACTCCACGACCTCGCGCGCCCAGATCACGGGCACGCCGGGAACGGGCCGCACAGCGCGGAACGTAGGATCGGAGGTGTCCAGGTCAATACCGATCACCCGCGGCCGGCCGGCGCCGATCGCCCGCACCAGCTCCTCCACCCGCGCCGCGTCCAGCGGGCTGCGCCCCCCGAAAAGACGGCGGTAGTCGCGGTCGGTGATCTGCACCACCACCACCCCGCTGTCCGCCCGCGGCGCCCGCACCCACGCGAACGGGTCCAGCGCCGACATCACCACCCCCTCCATCCCCAGCAGGGTGGCCAGAAAGGTGGCAGCCGTGGCCAGCAGCCCCAGCGGCGCCGCGCGCAGCAGGCGCGCGGCGAA
>DASTVC010000815.1:0-2494 GCA_035759295.1 Longimicrobium sp.
TCACTCCCGCACTCCCTCACTCCCTCACTCCCTCACTCCCTCACTCCCTCACTCCCTCACTCCCTCACTCCCTCACTCCCTCACTCCCTCACTCCCTCACTCCCGTTCACCCGTTCACCCGTTCACCCGTTCACCCGTTCACCACCCGCAGCCGCAGGTGCACCGTCGTCCCCTCGCCTGGCGTAGAATCCACCGTCACCTCGCCGCCCCACGCCTCCACCAGGCGCTTGACGATGGCGAGGCCCAGGCCCGTGCCGCTGCTGCGCGTGGAGAACTGCGGCTCGAAGATGCGAGGCAGCGACTCGGCCGGGATCCCCTCGCCCGAATCGCTGACATCGACATGCAGCCACTGGCCGCCGCCCGCCAGCGCCGCCGCGATACGTACGGACCCGCCACCGTCCAGCGCCGCGCGCGCGTTCTCCAGCACGTTCAGCAGCACCTCCTTCAGCTCGCCCGAGCGCGCCAGCACGCGCGGCAGGTCGGGGGCGACGTCGATCTCGTAGGTGATGCCGTCGTGGCCGCCGCGGTACAGGGCCAGGGTGTCGTCGGCCACGCGGCGCACGTCCACGGGCTCCACGGGGGCGCCCTCCTCCGCCGGCGCGCCGAAGCGGGCGAAGGCGCGGCTGATATCGCCCAGGTGGTCGATCTCCTGGAGGATCGACGCGACGTTGCGGTCCAGGATGGTGCCGAAGTCGTCGCGGCCGTCCGCGTACGCGCGGCGAAGGTGCTGCACGGCCAGCTTGATCGGCGTGAGCGGGTTCTTGATCTCGTGCGCCACCTGCCGCGCCATCTCGCCCCACGCCAGCACGCGCGCCGAGGTGATCTCGCGCGTCACGTCCTCCACCACCAGCACCGCGCCGCGCGGCCCGTCCGTGTGCAGGCTGCGCATCCGCAGGCGGATGGTGCGCCCCTCCACCTCGCGCTCCTCCACCCGCTCGCGCGCGCCGGAGGCCAGGAAGTCGCGCAGCGTGGCGGCGACGGCGGCCTGCACCGGCAGGTCTTCCGGGATCCGCGAGCCGACGGGCACCTCGGCGCCCAGGATCTGCCCCGCGCGGGGGTTGATCAGCTGCACGCGCCCCGTCGCGTCCAGCGCCAGCACGCCCGTCCCCGCCTCGGAAACGATGGCCTCCGTGCGCCGCGTCTCGCGGACGAGGGCGGTGCGGGCCTGGCGCAGGCTGCGCACCATGCGGTTGAAGGAGCGGTACACCCGCCCGAACTCGTCCCGCCGGCCGGCGGGGAGTCGCACGGACAGGTCGCCCGCGCCCACCGCCGTCGCCGCGCCGGAGAGCGCCTCGATGGGCCGGGAGAGCGCGCGGCCCACGAGGAGCGAGAGGACGATGGAGAGCGCCGCCCCCATCAGCCCCGCGAGCGCGACTACGTCCGCCAGCTCCTGCTGCCGCCGCGCGATCTCGCCCGTGGCCAGCGGCGTGGGCGAGGCCAGCACCTGCCGGTCGCCGAAGCGGCGGTACGCCACCAGGTACTCGTGGCTGGCCAGCTCGCGGTTCTCCGTGCGCTCCACCGCCTCGCCCACCGCGAAGTCCAGAAAGACGGGCGGCGGCAGCCAGGCGTGGTACAGCCCCAGGTCGATCACCTCGGGCGTGGCGGCCTGGGAGAGCACGCCCTCGCGGTACAGCAGCAGGTCCGCCCCCACGTGCCGCGCCAGGTCGCCCAGCGGCTGGCCGTGCGCCTCGCTCTCCGCCTGCGCCAGCGCGCGCTCCGCCAGCGCCGCCGCCGTCCGCTCCACCTCCCGCGACAGCGCGCGGTACGCCGTGGCGCCGAACGCCGCCATCGGCAGAAGGAAGAAGACGAACAGCGCCCCCGTAAGCCGGCCGCGGAAGGTGAACAGCCACCCCCACTGCGCGCGCTCCACCCCCAGCGGCTCGCCGCAGAGGGTCCGCGCCAGCGCCCACAGCGCCGTCGCCAGAAAGACGACCATCATTAGCGCCAGTAGCCCGCGCGCGACGAGGATGAAGCGCGACGGCGTTGGCACCAGCATGTGCGCGTGCATCGCCGCGCCCGGAAAGGCCACGCTCGTCTCGCTGCGCCAGCCGTTATCCGCCCGCACCCACTGGAGCCCGCCCCCCGGCGGCCCGGCAGCCGCCGGCGCAGCCACCAGCGACAGCGTAGCCGCGCCCACGCCGGTGTCCGCCGGCTTCTCCGGGTCCAGAAAGCGCGCCAGCGACGTCGAGCGACCGAGGTACGCGCGCGGCGGCACGGCGACGGACACGCTCTGCCCCGCCGTCAGCGGCACCACCAGCAGGTAGTGCAGGCCGGGCACGTTGGTCACCCGCTCCAGCCGCGGCTCCTCCGCCGCGCGCGCCGCCTCCAGCAGCTGCGCCACCCGCTCGGTCGGCACCGCCGCGTCGGCCAGGCGCAGCTCCGTGCGCACCGCGCCGTCCTGCCACAGCGTCACCCGCCCCTCGTACCCCTCCCGCGCCAGCCCCGCCTCTACCCACGCCTGGTACAGCAGGCTCACCCCCAGCCGCCCCGCCGC
>DASTVC010000816.1:0-3620 GCA_035759295.1 Longimicrobium sp.
CGGCCGGAGGGGGGTCCGTTCGCCGACCAGAGAGAAGCTGCCGTTGCTCCCCGCGTTCATCCTGCTGACCAGGCGGGCGTGGAGTCCGGCGCTTTGCGCGGCATCGGAATTCTCCACGTACACCCACGCGGTCGCCACCGCGACGCCGTCGGGGAGAGCGTCGCCGCGGACCTGGACCGCCGCCGTATCGCCCGGGCCCGGGAGATCGACCGTCACGCGGAGGGCCCCGTCCTCACCCCGGCTTCCCCCCGGCGCCGGATCCACCTGAAGCCCGGGGCCCGCGAACCCGCGCGGCACCCCCCACGGCCCCACCACGCTCCCGTTCGCGCTCTGCGTGATGCGGACCTCTCCCACCGGGGCGCGGACGAAGAGGTGTTCCCGCCCCGCCCACTGGCTCACCAGCCCGATCACGATCGACATCACCACCCCGACGAACGCAACGGAGAGCGCCAGGAGCGAGGTGGGGACCCACACATCTCCCGCCCGCCGACGGGCGCGACCGCCATCCCCCGCGCGTCCTTCCGGGACTGGAGGCGCGCGCCAAGGAGCACACCCGCGATGGTCCCCGCGATGAGGAGGATAGCGACCAGCCCTTCATTCATCGTCAAATGCCTCCGGCGGTAAGGGCGGGGCGCGGAAACGGCGGCGGAGCGCGTCAGGAGCGACCCGCCTGCGACCTTCTGGACGGCCGCGCGCCGGGAGATTTCCCCTTTCCGCCCTCTCCGCCGCGTGTCAGAGCAGCACCAGGAGATCCTCGCCGCCGCACCCCTCCATGTGGACCCGCGCCTTTCCTGCCTCGAAGGCGAACGGGACGTCCTTCCCCGCCCCGATCGCCTTGTAGAACCCGGCGGAGAAGGCGAGCGCCGCCTGGTCGGGTATGGCGGCGCGCGTCCCGATCACGTGCGGGACATGCCGGCGGATGGCGTCGGCCTGCGGCTCGGACCAGCAGGCGTTCAGCACCACGCACTTCACGGTGTCCCGGAAGAGCGCGAACAGGCTGGCCAGGGCGTCGCCGGTCACCAGCCGAGGGTTCCCCATCTCGTCGCGCAGATGGATTCCCCTGGCGTCTCCATGCCCCGCGAAATGGACGATGGTGGGCGATTCATCGAGCATCGCCTGCATCAGCGTGTCGCTGGTGACGGCGCCCACCTGCCGGAACTCCAGGGCATCCCGCTCCCGCGCCATCCGCAGGTCCTGCTGAATCCGGCTGACCTCGCGCTCCAGGTCCAGTGGTTTACGGGTGGAGTTCGCGCCCAGGAAAAGGATGCGGATGCGCTCGGCGGGCGGCCGCGAGACAGGGGGCGCCGGGGCGACGGGCTGCGCGCGCCCGGCCCCGGAGGGTGACAGGTCGTCCGGCAGGTCCGCGAGGAGCGATTCCAGCCACCCCAGCCCGGGAAAGACGGTCTGGGGAACCACCATCACGGGCGGAAAGATGGAGACGGGGTTCTCGTGCGGGTGGATGCGGCGATGCTTGAGGTCGATCGTCCACCCCACGGTGACGGCGCCCGTGGAGGCGCGATGCGAGATCCGTGTCTGCTTCCGGATGAAGCGCGCCATCGACTCGGGACACCCCTCCTCGAAGACGAAGGCGAGAAGCCCGTTCGGGTTCCGGCCGCGCGGCCTGAGCCCGAACTCGCGCGAGACGCGCTGAACCGCCTCGAAGAACGCGTCCCGCAGGGCGACGATCTGGCTCTCCGTCAGCAGATCCGCCGCGCAAAAGGCCACGAAGTCCACCGACACGGCGGATGTGTGGTAGCCGATGAGCGGAAAGCGGGCGAACTCCGCATTCCGGGAGAGGTCGTGCACCCCCTTCTCCGCGACCAGGCGATCGCGCAGGTAGCCGATGAAGCGCAAAGCGGACTCCGCGGCGGGGCGAGGGATCGGCGCACTACTGCCTGGTACCTGGGCGGGCGCGGACGGGTCGAGAACGACGTCGCCCCCGGCGGTGATCACGAGGTTGTTGTCGCCGCTTACGTGGACGTTCGACATGGAATGAGGGCAGGGACCGCAGGGGAGAAAAGATCCGCGCAAAAGTGATAACCCCTCTGCTTCCGCGACGCCAGAATCGCGAGACACGACTTGATGGGGTTCCGGCGCGACGTGAGGATCATCGCACAGTCACCGGCCTGCAATCAGGCTTTCTCACCGATCCCGGGCATCGGATGCCGGGAGCTGACATCCGGGGCGGGGCGGGCGGCGAAATGCTCCAGCAGCAGGCGGTGGAAGAAGATGTATCCGCCCCCGGCGCGCTGCAGAAAGCCCAGGTGCACGGCGTACTCCAGGAGCCGGCGCAGGCGCAGCGGGATCGTTCCGGTGAGCGCGAGAACCATGCGCAGCGCGCCGTGAAGCACCAGGTCGATGCCACCGAACCAGAAGAGGGCCGGGCCGAACATGACGATGGTGAAGAGCACCGCGACGCCGAACGCATCGCGCAGGGAAACCTCCGTCTCCATCGCAAACGCCACCATGGGGAAGAAGGCGAGGACACACGCCAGCCCGGCGTATGCGAAGACCTTTCCGCTGTCCCGCAGCGCGAAATTCCCCTCTTCTTTCCATTGGTCCACCGGAGGCACCTCCTGTCGCCAGCTGGAATACATCACGAGCGCGAACCCCGCGATGCCCGCCATTGCGCCCGCCTGGAACCGGGTCATGCTCTCGGGAGCGAAGAGGATCATCCCTCCGCCGGTAATCGCGCATATGGGCATCAGCTCGACGGCCGTCTTTCTTTGCCAGGACAGGCTCCCCGCCAGGCTGATGTCGTGGTCCATCGAGCCGCGGCCAGGCTTTCTGCCAAAGATAACCGGCAACGACAGAGCGCTTACCGCCACCGTGACGAACGCCGCCAGCAGCGGCGGGTCGCCGAGCGACAAACCGAATCCCCATTTCTCCGTCCCCATGACCAGCATGGCCGCCAGGACGGAGAGCGCCAGATAGACGAAGAACGCCGCCAATTCCTCGGCCATTCCCGGTTCGTGCCCATGTTCGTCAGGGGACCGCTGGAGAGCTTTGTGGCCGAGCGTTGCGTAGAAGAGCCCGGCCAGAAGCCCCATCGCCACGGCCGCGGCCAGCGTTGCCAGCGTCGCGGATCCGATAACGGCGGGCGCCGGCGTCCGTCCGCCCGTGCCGTCTCCTGCCAGGATGAGCACCAGCCCGCCAAGGCACACGGCGCCGATGGCCAGGGTCACCAATAGCGCGCCCCCGATCCTCGACCCCAGCGCGTAGAACAGCCGCTGCCGGGGCGTAAGCCACGCCGGCTGCAGCAGCTCGACGGCGAAGATGCTCCCGCGCTCGCGCATCCCTGACGCCAGCCAGCGCAGCCCCGCCTCCACGCGCTCGCGCGAAAACCCGCTGTCCGCGCGCTCGCGCAGCACGAACATGCGATCGACGAAGCGGCCGAAGACCTCCTCGCGCAGTTCCTCGCGAGTGAATGTCTCATCAAACCGCAGCACGTCTGTGGGAGCGTCATGAAACGCCAGCGTCATGATGCTCAGCATCAGCGGCGACCCGGAGAGCTCGCGCAGCTCCGCGTTGCGGTCCAGCGCGTCCCGAACGCCGGCCAGCGCCGGCCCGGCGGCATCCAGGTACGCGTCGATCTGCCCCTGCTCCAGCGGCAGCAGCAG
>DASTVC010000817.1:0-4110 GCA_035759295.1 Longimicrobium sp.
CCACGCAGGCGATGGCCAGCAGCGGCGGCGCCTTGCCACGCGGGCTGTCCAGCAGCGAGAGGCGGATGTTGGGGCGCGTCAGGCGTTCCAGCTCGCGGCGTTCCCGCCTGCGGATGCGCCGCTCCTCGGCCTCTTCGGCCGCCAGCGCCGCCGCCTGCCGCTCGCGCCCCTCCGCCGCCAGCGCGGCCAGGCTGTCGGCCGCGCTGGCGGAAGAGGCGGCGTCCGCCGGCCTTACGGGTTTGCCGGCCACTCGCCGTCGAAGGCGACGACGCGGGCGAAGGCGGCCTCGCCACCCTGGAACTTCCAGGGGAAGCAGCCGATGATCAGGCGGCGGTTCTGCAGCGCGGGATGGCTGATATCGCCGCCCAGGTTCTCGATGTGCATGCAGTTCTTGTCGAACAGCTTGTTGTGCGTGAGCTGGTAGTCCTCGTCCGGAAACAGCTTCGCCACCGCTTCGGGGCCGCCGAACTTGGCTTCGGCCGCGGCGCGCACGCGGTCGCAGTGGCCGTGCATCCCCTTGCCCAGAAAGCGGCCGATCGGCAGATCCATCGGGTGGTCGGTTGACACCACGTCCACGCCCCAGATGTGGATCTCCTTCTCCAGCAGCCACGGCACCATGTCCGGGTGCGCGCCGGGGTGCATGTGGATGTACTTCTCCTCGTCGGCCTCGTCGCCCCACTGCGCGTAGCGGTGCCAGCCGGTGTGCAGCAGCAGGATGTCGCCCTTCCGTACCTCCACCCGCGACTCGATCATCTCCGGCGTGTAGACGGCCAGCGCATCCATCTCGTCGCTCAGGTTCACGATCACGCCGGGGCCGCACAGCCATTCCATGGGGATCTGGTCGATGGTCATCCCCTTGGTCACGAAGTGGCGCGGCGCGTCCAGGTGCGTGCCCATGTGGTTGGACGTCTGGATGTACTGCGCGTTCACGCCGTGCTCGGCCTTGCGCTTGATGTACTTCACCTCGAACGGCGGATAGTACGGCCAGAACGGCGCCTGCTCGTTCAGCGGCTGCGACAGGTCGTACACTTTCATCGGATCTCCGGATGGCGTGAAGGTCGATCAGGTTGTTCCGCGGCGAGGCATCCGCCGCGGACGGCGATGAGCAGGTTCGTGCGTACAGCAAGTTTCAGGTCGCGGCGGCGTCTCCGAGATCTTTCGGGGACAGGTCGTCGCGGAAATGGCGGCTCGGCGAACGGCCTCGAACTGCGTCCGCGGGGTGCTCCTCCCCCGGCCCCTCCCCGTTCGTTCCTCACGGAGAGGGGAATTCGAATGTGCCGCGTCTTCCACTCGCGCGAGGGGAGACGGGAGGCATCATCCTTCGGGCGGCGGGACGAACTGGAAGCGGGGGAGGGCGGTGCTCACGCGGTGGTACGTGCCCTCGACGGTGATGTGCAATCCGAAGCACGCGCCATCGGACGGGTGCACCACCAGCTCGCCCGCCCGCAGGCGCAGGGCGAAGGCGCACTCGCCGCCGTACTCGTCCCGGAACTCAGCCTTGTCCCCGCGCACCACGGCCACGCCGCCCGCGTCGCCGATCCTTATCGCCGGGCCGCCGGGCGTCTTGTACTCGTACGAGCCCGAGAACTCCGCCTGCAGATGCTGCCCGTCCAGGGCCCAGAGGCGGAACTCGCTCATCCACTCCTCGCCCCGCGCCGCAAGGTCGCCCGACGCCATCTGCCACGAGCCGTTGATGGCCGTAGCGTCCCCGGCCCGAGCCCAATCCGCCGGTGCGGACGAGCCCGCCAGCAGCGGGAGCAGCGCCGCCCCCGCCGCCCGGCGCAGACCCCGTACGAACGCCCGGCGTGGCATCGGCCTGGCCCTACGCCCCCGCCGCCGCCCGGGCGAACGCGCGCGGAAGGACGCGGCGCACCAGCACGTCGATGAGCTGGCGGCGGTATTCGGGGCTGGCGTGGATGTCGCCCGGCGGGTCGATGTCGCGCTGGGCAGCGGCTTCGGCGGCGGCGCGGATTGCGGCGTCGGTCGGCTCCTGGCCGACGAGTGCAGCGGCGGCTTCGGTCGCGAGCACGGGGCCGTCGCCTACGCTCAGCAGGGCGATGCGCGCGCCGATGCAGCGGCCGGCGTCATCCACCTGCACCGTGGCGGCGATGCCGGCTAGGGCGTAGTCGCCGTGGCGCCGCGACACCTCGTCGAACGCCCAGCCGGTGCGCGGCGCGGCGGGCGGAATCTCCACCTCCACCACCATCTCCTCCGCCTCCAGCGCCGTGCCGAACAGCCCGGTGAAGAAGTCGCCGGCCGTCACCACGCGCGTGCCGCTGGGACTGCGCAGGTGAAAGCGCGCGTCCAGCGCCAGCATGACCGCGGGGAGCTCCGCCGCCGGGTCCGCGTGGGCAATGCTGCCGCCAATGGTGCCCCGGTTGCGGATCTGCGCGTGCGCCACGTACGGTAGCGTCTCCGCCAGCAGCGCCGCGCCCGAGGCCACCAGCGGGCTGCGCTCCGCCACCCGCTGCCGCACCATCGCGCCGATGCGCAGCCCGCCATCGCTCTCCGACAGCCCGTCGAGGCCGGGGATGCGGTTGAGGTCGATGAGCACGGCGGGCGCGGCCAGGCGAAAGTTCATCGCCGGCACCAGGCTCTGGCCGCCGGCAAGGAGCTTGGCGTCGTAGCCGTGCTCCGCCAGCAGCGCCAGCGCCTCATCCACCGAATCCGGACGGTGGTACTCGAACGGGGCTGGCTTCATCCGTGATGTCGCGGGTGCATCGGTGTCTTCCGTCTGGGGCGTCCGCCGAAGATCAGCCATCCTCCGGCCGCCGACAGTGCCGCGATGATGCCGAACCACGCCGCGTGCTCCCTCCAGCCGGGCGGCGTGCCGAACGGGTCCGCGTCGTTGGCCATCTGCACTCCGGCGGGATCCGCCAGCGCCAGGACTTCGCCGAGCAGAAAGATCGCGGCGAACCCCAGGAGCAGCATCCCGAACGTGGAGCGCAGGCCAAGCCTCATCCCGTCGTCCCTCCGGTGGCCAGCCGCGCCTCCAGCTCCTTGTTGAGCGCGTCCAGGCCCTGCTTGGTGAGCATCTTCGCCACTTGGTCCAGAAGGCGCTGGCCCACGCCCGCCACCTTGCCGCCGACGGAGAGGTCGGCGTGGTAGCGCATGCGCGTGCCTGCGCCGCCATCCACCTCGTCCAGGTTCACCGTCGCGTTGCCGCGGGTAAAGCCCAGCGCGCCCTTGCTGTCCACCTGCATCACGTAGCTGGCCGGCTCTACCCGGTCCTTGAGCGCCACGTTCAGCGTCCACTCCGCCGCCGTCACCGGCCCCACGCCGATGCGGATCACCCCCTCGTAGGTGCCGTCGCCGGTCAGGTGCAGCTTGCGCGCGCCGGGCATGGCCTTGGACAGCACCTCGGGGTCCTGCAGCAGGTCCCACACGGTCTGGCGCGGGCCGGGAAACGTGTGCTCGCCGTCGACGATCATGGGTGTCCGGAGTGCGTGAGTGCGGAAGTGCGGTGAGTGCGTGAGTGCGAAAGTGCGAAAGTGCGAAAGTGCGAAAGTGCGTGTGATACGGGGATCGTTCTGCGTCCGCGAGTGCGCCCCCTCCGCGCTCGCATTACTCGCCCACCTCCCCAAAAAACCTGGGGGAGGTTGATGCGATCCGTGGCCCCTCGGTGCGAATCAGGCCTCCACTCGGCCGACGATATCCAAGCCAACCACGTGCACCATACTCATCGAACCTCCGCGGCCCGACAATCCGCGAAGGCGGATTTCGTGTGGTTGTTGCCGCGAATTCATTCGCCCTTCCCGGCTTTCCCGAGGCGAACCACCCCACACCACCGGCCCGTGCCGTGTATCCCCTCTCCCACGCAGTTTGTGGGAGAGGGCAGGCGAGGAACGAGCCGGGTGAGGGCCCGCTCAATCCGCCGCCACCGCCTCCGCGCGCCCGCCCAGGTCGGCGGCGTTGACGCGGTCCGCCGGGCCGGCGTCACGCAGCAGCTCGAACAGGCGGTTGGGGCTCAGCGGGATCTCGCGGATCTCCAGCGCCAGGTGCGGCAGCGCGTCCTCGATGGCCTGCGCAAAGCAGGCGCCCGTGGGGATGCACCCGGCCTCGCCCACGCCCTTGAGCCCCAGCGGGTTCAGCGGCGCATCCGTCTCGCGG
>DASTVC010000818.1:0-5984 GCA_035759295.1 Longimicrobium sp.
ACCCACTCCCCCCACCACCCCCCGACCCGCCGCCGCTCGACCCGCCGCCGCCGCTGCCCGACGAACTGGGGCTGGACGCCATGCTGGCGCCCGTGGTGCTCGTCATGGTGCTCATGCGCGAGGTGAACTCCGACGCGCGAAAGTGGCTGTATCCGGTGCCGCTGTACCAGTCCGGCGGCTCGCGATACAGGTCGTCGAAGGCGCGCGCCCAGCGCTTCTCCACGCCGAAGGCCATGGCGTACGGCAGGTAGCGCTCGAACATCTCCGGCGAGGTGATCATCCGTTTGTAGCGGTCGCTTTCCACCTTTTCCAGGAACTCGCGGAACCCCAGCGACGCCTCCCGCGCCCGCGCCCCGACGTGCGTGCGCGCCGGCATCAGCAGCCCGAAGCCCACCAGCACCACCGCGCTCACCCCCGCGCCGACTCCGAGCGCCAGCGGCGAGATCCACCCCGGCGAGGCGTCGGCCAGGAACGCGGCGCCGAACAGCCCCAGCACCAGCGCCACGATCCCCAGCCCCAGCCACGTCCCCTTCACCTTGTCCGGCCGGCGCAGGTAGTAGCCGCGCTCCACCAGCTTGTCGTAGATGCCGTCCTTGATGCCGGGGAGCGACTTGTAGAAGCGGTTGGTCAGGTCGCTCTGCCGCACGGACTCCGTCGGACGCGACCCCGCCGAGGCCAGGCGGGTGGAGAACGCCTCGCGGTCCAGCTCGCCGCCGGCCTCGTGCACCCGCTGCGCCTCGGCAAAGGTGGCGCGGATGTCGTCCCACGCCGCGCCGGGAGAGGCGATGGTGAAGAGCGCGTCCAGAAAGCTCCGCTCGTGCACCGCCAGCCCGTCCCACTCCTCGCGCGGCTTGCGGAGGTGAAAGACGTACTCGGTGTTCTTGATCAGCCCGAACAGGTGCTTCTCCAGCCGCTCCTCGATCCCGATGTAGCCGCGCACGGCCAGGTCCACGAGGGTGGAGATGACGTCGCGCATCTCCGCCTCGTTGTCGATCAGCGTGCCCATCTCCGCGGGCGACATGCCGTCCGGCGGCTCGTAGCTCACGACGATGGACTGCGCCTTCGGGTCGCGGCCGCGGCGCAGCCACGCGCGGAACGCCACCCCGAACGCCAGCAGCGGCAGCAGCAGCGGCCACAGCCGCATGGTCTCGGCGCGCTTCTGCGACGCCAGCAGCGCCTGGTGCTCCGCGTCGCTGGGCCGCGAGAGGACGGCGCCGGGAGGCCAGCCGGCCGCCACCGTCATCCCCTCCCCCTCCGCCATCGACCGCGTAGTGGTGAAGGTGACGACGCCGCGGGCGCTGTCCACCTGGATCTCCGCGTCGCGCCCCGTGCTCCCCTCGTAGCCGGTGTAGACGGCGGTGCGCGTGGGAAGCCTGCCGTCCGGCAGCACCACCCGCGCGGTGATGCTGCCCATCGGCATCGTCCAGTGGTTCCCCGTCACGTTCCAGTACAGCTCGTCGAAGCCCGGCGTGCTGTCGTGCGGAAAGTAGAAGCGGATGGCGTTCTTCACCCGGTAGCGGATGACGACCGTCCGCACCGCGTCATGCGCGCCGGGGACGAAGATGCGCAGCCGCCGCGTCCACGAATCGGGCTCCTCCGGCTCCATCCGCAGCGCGCGGCCCTGCTCGTCGGTCACGGAGACGATGTCCACGTCCAGCTTCTGCCGGCGTCCCTCGGCCGTGTTGTGCTGCAGGGAAAGGTCGCGCAGAATGCCGTTCCACCGGCCCGTAAAGACGAAGCGGATGGTCTCGGTGACGTCCACCACGCCCTCGGGCTCCACGCGGAGCAGGGCGTCGTAGCTGTCGATGGAGATGGTGCTGTCGCTGCTCTGCGCCCTCGCCGGCGGGGCGAGCGCCAGCAGCAGGGCGCCGAGAAGGAGGAGTGCGCGCCGCATGGCGATGGGGTTCGGAGGATGGGGAAATCGAGTACCGAGTACCGAGTGCCGAGTGCCGAGTACCAAGTGCCAAGTGCCAAGTACCAAGTATCAGGCACTAGGTACTAGGTACTAGGCACTCGGCACCAGGCACTCGACACTCAGAAGCTCACGCGCGGCACCTCGCGCTCCACGGGCGCCGCCTCGAAGAACTCGCGGGGCTGGAACCCCATGGGCCCGGCCAGGAGGTTGGACGGGAACGTCATGATGGCGGTGTTCAGGTCGCGCACCACGGCGTTGTAGTAGCGCCGGGAGTTCTGCACCGCCTCTTCGATGCCGGCCAGCTGCCCCTGCAGGTCGCGAAAGCCGCCGCTGGCCTGCAGCTGCGGATACGCCTCGACGGCCACGGTAAGCCCGCGCAGCGCGGTGGTGAGGCCCGCCTCGGCCTCGGCGCGCTCGGCGGGGCTGGCGCTGGCGGCGGCCACGGCGCGGGTGCGCGCGGCGACCACGGCGTCCAGCGTCTCGCGCTCGTGCGCGGCGTATCCCTTGACGGTCTCCACCAGGTTGGGGACCAGGTCCGAGCGCCGCTTGAGCTGCACGTCGATGTCGGACCAGGCGTTCTGCGCGCGCAGCCGCAGCCCCACGAGGCGGTTGTACAGCCCGATGCCCAGGACGACCACGAGGACGACGACGGCGATGATGATGATGAGCGTCATGCGCGGCTCCGGCGGGGTGTGGCGGCGGGCCGGCGCTCCCCGGTCTGGAGTGCGCCGGACGGGCAGAAGGACAAGCTAGGCGCGCGCGGGGCGGGTGTAAACACTGGCCCCGTCGCAGTTGCCTGATCCGCTCGATCAGGATGATGCGGATTGACACGCGGGGGGCGTTCTTCTACGATTGATGCGGGCGCGAGGGTGCGCCCGGGCTATCACGGCCGAGCGCGCGGACTGGAGCCGCGCGGCGGGGGACCCAATGGGCGAGCGAAATCGCCCCGGGGTGAATCCGGACCCGTTCCGGACGGAGACTTCCTTCTCCGAACCCGACAGCTAACCCCGCAGGCTTCATTGGGAGAGTGGTAGGATGATGGAACATCATCCCGCCGGGTCGGCGCACCGCGTGCGCTGCCCGGCTCCGTTCGTTTTGCGGCCGCCAGCCCGCTCCTCGCACAGGAGCCGGGGCTCGCGGCCGCTCGTGCTTCTACTGCTTTGGCCTCACGCAGAGTCAGCAGAGTCAGCGGAGTTGTTTCCAGGTGTCTCCCCGGGCAGAAGCGCGAGGGAACGGCACGAGAAAACTCTGATGACTCTGCTGACTCTGCGTGAGGCCATTCTTTTCTGGCACTCTGCTCTGGCAAAGGAACCGACGTGACGCAATCGGGCCATGGCGCGGAAGCGCCGCGGGGCCGCTATCTCGCGCTGCTTTCGCTGGGCGCGCTGGGGGTGGTGTACGGCGACATCGGCACCAGCGTGCTGTACGCGGTACGCGAATCGTTTCACCACGCGCACGGCATCCACCCCACGCGCGACAACGTGCTGGGGGTGCTCTCGCTCATCTTCTGGGCGCTGGTGCTGGTGATCTCCGTCAAGTACGCCGTCTTCGTGCTCCGCGCAGACAACCGCGGCGAGGGCGGCATCCTGGCGCTCACGTCGCTGGTGACGCCAGTGGGGGCGATGAGGCGCAGCCCGCGCTGGGTGCTCATCATGCTGGGGCTGTTCGGCACGGCGCTGCTGTACGGGGACGGGATGATCACTCCCGTGATCTCCGTCCTGAGCGCCGTGGAGGGGCTGGAGGTGGCGACGCCCTTCTTTGCGCCGTACGTGGTGCCCATCACCATCGGCATCCTGATCGCCCTCTTCGCCATGCAAAGCCGCGGCACGGCCACCGTGGGGCGCATCTTCGGGCCGGTGACGCTGGTGTGGTTTGTCACCATCGCCATCCTGGGCATCGCCAACATTGCCCGCGACCTGACGGTGTTCGCGGCCATGAACCCGCTGTACGGCGTGCGCTTCTTCGCCCACAACGGGTGGAACGGGTTCCTGGTGCTGGGCTCCGTCTTCCTGGTGGTGACGGGCGGTGAGGCGCTGTACGCCGACATGGGGCACTTCGGGCGCAAGCCCATCCGCCTGGCGTGGTACTGGGTGGTGCTCCCCGCCCTGCTGCTGAACTACTTCGGGCAGGGCGCGCTCATCATCCACCAGCCCGAAGCGGTGGACAACCCGTTCTTTCGCATGGTGCCCCACTGGGCGCTGTACCCGGTCGTGGTGATCGGGACCATGGCGGCCGTGATCGCGTCGCAGGCCCTCATCACCGGCGCGTTCTCGCTGACCATGCAGGCGGTGCAGCTGGGGTACATCCCCCGCGTGCAGATCGACCACACCTCGGCGCGCGAGCGGGGGCAGATCTACATCCCGCAGGTCAACTGGCTGCTGATGATCAGCTGCGTAGCGCTGGTGCTGGGCTTTCGCGACAGCACCCACGTGGCCGCCGCGTACGGCGTGGCGGTGACGACGACGATGGTCATCACCACCTTGCTCCTGTTCCGCGTGGAGCGCGAGCGGTGGAAGTGGCCGCTGTGGGCTTCCCTGCTCTTCACCGGCTTCTTTCTGGCCGTGGACCTGGCGTTCTGGGGCGCCAACATCGTCAAGATCCCCGCGGGCGGCTGGTTCCCGCTCGCGGTGGGCGCGGTGATCTTTACGGCGATGACCACGTGGAAGACGGGGCGCGGCCTGCTTGCGGCGCGGCTGAACGCGGGGACCATGCCGATCGACATGTTCCTGGCCGACATCGCCCGCAACCCGCCGCACCGGGTGCCGGGGACGGCCGTCTTCATGTACGGCAACCCGGCGGGGACGCCGCCCGCGCTGCTGCACTCCCTGAAGCACTACAAGGTGCTGCACGAGCGCACCGTCTTTCTCTCCGTGACGACGGAGGAGGTGCCGCACGTGGACCTGGCGGAGCGGCTGGCGGTGGCGGAGCTGGGCGAGGGATTCTACCGCATCACGCTGGCGTACGGCTTCATGGAAGACCCCAACGTCCCCGAGGCGCTGGCCACGGTGCAGGTGCCCGGCCTGGACCTGAGCCCCGGGCGCACGAGCTACTTCCTGGGCCGCGAGACGCTGATTCCATCCAAGGAGCCCGGGATGCTGCGCTGGCGCCGTGCGTTCTTCGCCATCATGGCGCGCAACGCCCGCCCCGCGACGGCGTTCTTCGGGCTGCCGGCGAACCGCGTGGTGGAACTCGGCGCGCAGATCCGGCTGTAGGGTGAACGGGTGATGGAGTGCGGCGGCCGGGCTCTGCAGGAGCGATTGAAATCGCGGCAACGAGGGCACACTGTCCGCCTGCGCGGACACGGCGGCCCGTGCGCGTGCGGCGGCCCACGCACCTGCCCGTCCGCAGCCAGAATCCGGGGCCTGGGCGCGCACTGAGCTGAGCAGAACTCCGGGGCCGCCAATCCGCGAAGGCGGATTTCGTGTCGTTGTTGCAGCGAATTCATTCGCCCTTGCGGGCGGCGCGGGGGACGTTTGTCTTGACACCGGATCCGCGGCGGCCGCGTATTCCGGGAGCGTTGCGGGACCTATTCCAGGGGGCGTGCCGATGATGAATCCAGGAGCCCGGGCGCGGTGGAGCGCGGCGGCCCTGCTGGCGCTGGCGGCGTGCGGCGGCGACGGGGACGGCGGCCAGCTGGGGGGCGACCCGCGCCTGCGCGGAGGCTGGGCGGCGGACTTTAAGCTGGCGTCGCCACTGCGGCTCACCAGCGACAGCGCGGCCGGCTCTACCATCCACGGCGAGGTGCTGCTGATGGAGAACCGCACCGTGCGCGCCCTTCCCCAGCTGCACGGCGCGCCCACCCACTACGGAACCTACGGCGCCGACTTCCGCGGCTTCGGCCTTCCCGTCCCCACGGCCGGCCGCGTGCCCACCATCGCCGCGCGCATCAGCGGCGCCGACTCGGTGGAGATGGTGATGGAGGGCATCGGCAGCGGCATCGTCCTCACCGGCCGCATGGAAGCCGACACCATCGCCGGCCGCTGGTCCTACGCCGGCGACCGCGCCGGCGGCGCCCAGGGCACCTTCGTCCTCCGCCGCCCGAAGGAGTGACGCCCCCCGAACCGGCGTC
>DASTVC010000819.1:0-10200 GCA_035759295.1 Longimicrobium sp.
GCGAGATCGAGGACGCGCTGCTTGGCCAAGAGGCGCTCGACCAGGGCGGCATCGACAACCGCATGATCGAGCTCGACGGCACGCCCAACAAGGCGCGCCTGGGCGCCAACGCCATCCTGGCCGTGTCGCTGGCTACCGCCCGCGCCGCGGCCGAGGACGCCGGCCTGCCGCTGTACCGCTACCTGGGTGGCGCCATGGCCAACGTGCTGCCGGTGCCCATGATGAACATCCTGAACGGAGGCGCCCACGCCAGCAACAACGTGGACTTTCAGGAGTTCATGGTCATGCCGGTGGGCGCGGAGTCGTTCAGCGAGGGGCTGCGGATGGGCACCGAGGTGTTCCACTCGCTCAAGAAGGTGCTCAGCAAGGCCGGCAAGAACACCGCGGTGGGCGACGAAGGCGGCTTTGCGCCCGACCTCAAGGACAACGAAGAGGCGCTCGCGGTGATCCTGCAGGCCATCGAGCAGGCCGGCTACCGCGCGGGCGAGGACCTGGTGCTGGCGCTGGACGTGGCCTCGTCGGAGATGTGGAAGGACAAGGGCTACGTCTTCTACAAGAGCACGCAGGAAAAGAAGACGCCGGCCGAGATGGTGCAGTTCTACGCCGAGTGGTCGAAGAAGTATCCCATCCGCTCCATCGAGGACGGGATGGCGGAGAACGACTGGGACGGCTGGAAGCAGCTGACGCAGGAGATCGGAGGGACCGTGCAGCTGGTGGGCGACGACCTGTTCGTCACCAACACCGAGCGCCTGTCGCGCGGCATCGCCGAGGGGATCGGCAACGCCATCCTCATCAAGGTCAACCAGATCGGCACGCTCACCGAGACGCTGGAGGCCATCGACATGGCCCGCCGCGCGGGGTTCAACGCCGTGATGTCGCACCGGTCGGGCGAGACGGAGGACACCTTCATCGCCGACCTGGCCGTGGCCACGGGGGTGGGGCAGATCAAGACGGGGAGCGCCAGCCGCACGGACCGCGGGGCCAAGTACAACCAGCTCCTGCGAATCGAGGAGCACCTGGGCGACGGCGCCCGCTACCCCGGGCGGTCGCTGTGGCGGTAAAGCCCGGCACCGGGCGCCGCCTGCTCGCGGGCGGGGTGCTGGCCCTGGCCGGCTACTACGCCCTGTGGGGGGGTGAATACTCCGCGTTCCACCTGCTCCGCCTGAAGCGTGAGCGCCGCGAGGCCGACGCGCGCCTGGTGCAGACGCGCGCGCAGGTGGACTCGCTCAAGACGCTGGCCGGGAAGCTGGAGCGCGACGACGCCGAGGTGGAGCGCATTGCCCGCGAGCGCTTCGGGATGATCCGTGACGGTGAGCTGTTGTACCGCTTCGTCCCGGTGGATTCCGGCGGCGCTGTGGAGGAGTAGGGCCGGCGAAGCGGTCGATGTGTCGGCAGGCGGAGCCCCGCGTCGTTTTGCGGAGTTTTCGGCTTTGCATGGCGGCGTCTTCCTCCATTACAGGCACACGCGTTGATGCCGGGCCAAGGGTTGACGGTAGGCTCAAACGCTGGTAAATTAGTGGCTCAACGTCGCGGGGTGGAGCAGCCTGGTAGCTCGTCGGGCTCATAACCCGAAGGTCGCGGGTTCGAATCCCGCCCCCGCTATGTACCGGGCCGGCTCGCAAGGGCCGGCCCGGTTTCAATCGGAGGTCGGCAGGGTAGCTCAGCTGGTTAGAGCGTACGACTCATAATCGTAAGGTCGGGGGTTCGAGTCCCCCCCCTGCTACTGGTAAAAGCAAAGGCGCCGCACGGGTTTATTCCCTTGCGGCGCCTTCGTGCTTTCGCCCGGGCGGCAACAGCGGTGGTGCGCAGGATCAGACGGAGCGAGACCTGGATCTGCAGGCATCCAGTCCGAGGGCACCGGCTACCCGACTCCAGCGGGTTGGCGGTGGCGTGATGAGAGTGGTCGAGCGTCACACGCGCATGGCGAGCACGGAGTGCCCGTGTGGAAACATCACGCGGGTGTGATTTGCGGGGAGGGCTCGACACGCAACCTGTCGAATTTCCATGCGGATGCGGGAGTTTTCACCCATTCCGCCTATGGTCGAATCGTTTGCGCTCCCGCATCCCCTCCATTTCGAGGTACTCTCCCTGGTGCAATGAATTTTCGCGTGCGTACGGCATGGTCGCGAATTTCATTGCGCTGAAAGCAGGGTCATTGTTGCGCGCTGTCGGGCCCAATCCGTGGACCTGCTCCAGGCATATCAACCGACGCGCTCCGGGCGCGCTGACCTGTCTCCCGCCCGGCAGCGGAGGGCGGTTCCGCGAGCGCTTGCAGGCAAAAGACGAGTAGCCGACCTTGGATGACGAGAGCGATCCGCGCGCCGCGCCCCGGGACTGCGAACCTTCCCGCTCCGTGCGTCGGTGCGGTTGAGAGCTCTGCAGTATGGCGCTTTCATTGCCAGCTGCGGACCGCGGAGCACGCCTTGACGGAACGGAGGAATTTAGCTATCGTCTTATAATAAAATGTCGTTACGGGTTATTCCTGCCGCTCCGCCGGGTCGACCCGTCGCGGAGTTGCGGGACGAAGTGGGGCGGGCTGCGCGCCGCTGGCGCCGGGACGCCCTGGCCGAGGCATGCTTGGTGGTCGGGCGTCTACGTCGCGGTGTGAGGATTCCCACCTGGGCATCCATCCCCGGGGGCGCGACGCGTCGGCCGGACGAGGGAAGCTGGCGGGACTGCACATCAGGGGGCTGGCGCGGCGTGCTCTCGTGCGGTCCGGCGACGGAGGAGGCAACGTCCGATCGTTTCTTAGAAGGCGCAATACAAGCGAGCGGACTGCGCATCGAATGCGGGCGAGGGAACGCGTGGCGGGATGTCGGCGGCATTGCATGGCCGCGGGATCGCCTCGTGAATATAGAAGCTTGCGCCGAATCCAGCGCCTGGGCGCGTGCTCTGGTCGGGAGCGCTCTCTTCGCGTTAATGAGATTGCCGGCGCTCGTGTTTCGTTAGAATTTCATTCATCCAGGGGAGAACCCGTTGCGTGCCTGCGGAATTCCCTCTAGATTCGCTGGATCGACTCACATTATTCGCCGCTTAATCTGATCCCGTGAATGCGTCCGCGCGAGCACGGGATCCTGCGTTCGCGGTTTTCCGGGCGCTGGAAGCGAAGTCGGACGAAGGTGGCCCGGCCCCGGCCGCCGCATCCCCCGGTGCCGCCACACCCCCGATCCGTATATTTGAGGGGCGGGCGGCGTGTTGGTGCCGGATGGCTTAAATTGAAGGGGGCGTGTGGCTTGACGGAACGGGTGAAGTTGGGTATCCTCATCCAGTCTTGAAATGAGTGTCGTAGCGGGTTAGTTACGGTCGCCCCGGATCTCCGGCCGCTCTTCGGCCATCATCCCGGGGCGCAGAGGCCCGGCGCGAGCACAGCACGCGCCGGGCCCGCCTGTCCCAATCGCCACAACTCTCGACTGACCAGTCCGTTCACGCCACCACACGGAACGTCTTCGTCCCCGTGTCGGATGCCGCGCGTCCTGCGTGCGTCCGGAGCACGGTGGGTGGTTCCAGCGAGCGCCATTGGCCTGACGCGGCCGCGACGTGCGGGTGCGTCTTATCACGCCACAGGATTACGCATGATCCAGGTTCTCCCCTCCGCGCCCCGGCTTGCCCCGGAGCACGCGCCGCCGAAGCTCAAGATCCCGGTCTATCCGGCCCGGTCCGGGCTCTTTACCGAGCGCGTGAGCCGCATCGGCACGGAGGAGGCGTTCAACCTGGGTGCGCGGGTGGCGCAGGTGGAGTCGCTGGGCGAGCGGGTGATCCGCTGCAACATCGGCCAGCCGGACTATCCGCTCCCCGCGCACATCGCCCAGGCGCTCAAGCGGGCGGTGGACGACGGCCATACGACGTACTGCGCCCCCGAGGGGATCCCGGAGCTGCGCCGCGCCGTGGCGTGCTCGGTGAGCGAGCGGCACGGGCTGGACGTGGATCCCGACCGCGTGGTGATCTATCCCGGTCACCGCCCCGCCATCGGGTTCGCGCACATGGCGTACGTGGAGGCGGGGCAGGAGGTGGTGTATCCCTCGCCCGGCTACCCGCTGTACGAGTCGTTCATCCCGTACTTCCGCTCCGTCCCGGTGCCCGCGGTGCTGCGCGAGGAAGACGGCTTCGGGGTGACGCGCGAGGTGTTCGAGCCGCTGCTGGGCGACCGCACGGCGCTCATCTTCCTCAACTTCCCGTCCAACCCCACGGGGAGCGTCGCCACCCGCGAGCAGCTGGCGGACCTGGCCGAGCTCATCCTGGAGCGCACCGGCCCCAACGTGCGCGTGTTCTCGGACGAGTCGTACGAGGCTATCACCTTCGACGGCCACCGGCACGTCTCCATCGCGTCCATCCCGGGGATGGAGAGCCGCACCATCCTCTCCTCGGGGTGCAGCAAGACGTACTCGTGGACCGGCGGGCGCGTGGGATGGGCCGTGTATCCCACGGTGCGCGAGGCGCAGGTGGCCCGGCGGCTGGCCATCAACCACTTCGCCTCCATCCCGCCGTACAACCAGTGGGCGGCCGTCGCGGCGCTCACCTCGCCGCTCAGCCCGCCCGCGATCGACGAGATGGTGCAGGGGTTTCAGCGGCGGCGCGACCTGGTTGTGGCGGGGCTCAACGCCATCCCCGAGTTCCGCTGCCACACGCCGAAGGGGGCGTTCTACGCCTTTCCCAACGTGTCGGGGGCGCTGGAGCGCCTGGACGCCATGGCGGCCCACGAGCGCCTGCCGGAAGAGGTGCGGCTGAACACCAGCCCGGCGACGCTCTTTCAGCTCTTTCTGCTGCACGAGTACCGGGTCGCCACGGTGGACCGGCGCTCGTTCAGCCTGCACGGCAGCGACGGCCAGCACTTCCTGAGGCTCTCGACCGCCACCTCCGACGCGGACCTGGAGGAGGCGGTGCGCCGCATGGCCGCGGCCGCCGCCGACGTGGCGGGGTTCCAGCGGTTCGTCGCGTCGGGGGCAAGGCTCACGCTTTCCTGACCCGCCCCGCCGGGCACAACGAGGTGCCCGCGCGGTTCCTGTATAGCGATTCCGTATCCACGACCCAAGGAGAAGCAATGGCCCGGCACGCGAAGTACGTAGAAGACGTGGCCACGGCGATGTCGATCAGGTTCAACCAGTACGGCAACGCCATGAAGGCGGCGGGTGAGGACGTGACCATCTGCTCGTTCGGCGAAGCCTACTTCGACATTCCGCTCCAGCCGTTCGACACGCTTCCGTTCCCCTCGCTGTACCACTACTCGGACTCCCGCGGGCTTCCCGGGCTGCGCCAGAAGCTGGCGGCGTACTACGACAGCCAGTACGGGGTGCCGGTGGACGCGGCGAGCGAGCTCATCGTTACGGCCGGGTCCAAGCTGGGCGTGCACATGAGCTTCATGGCGCTGCTGGAGCCGGGCGACGAGGTGGTGGTGCCGGAGCCGGCGTGGGTGAGCTACAGCGAGCAGGCGCGGCTGTGCCACGCCAACCCCGTCATGGTTCCCTTCGACGTGCCGGTGACGGAGCTGGAGCGCTACGTCACGCCGCGCACGCGCGCCATCGTCATCTGCTCGCCCCAGAACCCCACGGGCCGGGTGTACACGCGCGACGAGCTGCGGTACCTGCACGGGGTGGCGAAGGAGCACGGCATCTACCTCATCTCCGACGAGGCGTACAGCGACTTCGTCTCCACCGAGCCGTTCGTCTCCTGCGGGCTGGACGACCCGGAGAAGGAGCACACCATCATCTGCAACACCATGTCGAAGGGGTGGGGGCTCTCGGGGTGGCGCATCGGCTACCTGATCTCCAACGCCGGCGTGATGGCGCAGCTGCTCAAGATCAGCCAGCACCTGATGACGTGCCCGCCCACGATCCTGGAGCAGTACCTGGAGCGCCACTTCGACGACATCCTGGAGGTCACCAAGCCGCAGATCCGCGAGGTGGTGGAAAAGCGCGCCATGCTGGGCCGGTACATGGACGAGATCGGGCTGGACTACATGGACGGGAGCGCCACGTTCTACTTCTTCGTGAGCATCGCGCCGTCCACGCTGGGGTCCGAGGAGTTCGGCCTGCGGCTGCTGTCGGAGCACAAGGTGGTGGCGGTTCCGGGGGTGGGGTACGGCAAGTCGTGCGACGGGTACATGCGGGTGGGCATCGGCACGGAGAGCATGGACCGCATGAAGGCCGCGCTGCGTTCCATCAAGGCGCTGATCGAGGCCACCAGCCCCCCCGAGGCTTCGGCCACGAACGCCGCGCTGCGCGGCCTGCGGATCGTCGCGGCCGGGGACGACGCCGAGGCCGATGCGGTGGAAGCCCTCCTGGCGGAGGACTGCGCGGCCGTCTGACCGGACCGACGGACCACGAACGGGCGGCCACCCCGCCCCCGCCGCGCGCCGCGGCGGGGGCGGGGCGCCGTTTTCGGCCCGGGGGAAGGATTCGGGATACGCCGGCGGGTCGCGTGCCCGGAGGTGGGGGATCCGCAACCATGGCGTTCGGTTTGCGCCATGGAGAGGCAGAATTCCACGGGCGGGGCCCCGTCCGCCATGCCTCCCCCGCCGTCCTGTCCCTCCCTCCTCCGCTCACGCCCAGGTGCACGCAAACCGCACCGCCGGGAGCGTATCTGCCGATGGGGGAAGTACTTGAACAAAAGCGGCGGCGGGCATATACTTCGGGTTTCCCGATGAATCGTTTGCCGCCCCACAATCGGGGATCGGCCGGGTCCGCCCGGCGACGGTCTTCACGGCGTGCAGTGGTCTCGGAACACGGTGGAAGTCCCGCGAGGCGGAGGGATCGCTCCTTCCGCCCCACGCTTTTCGGTGGCCTGAGACATCGAGCCGCGGAGGGTCCTGTCCACCCGGAAGGGCCGTGAGGATGGCGATCGCTTTCCGTCCTGCGCGCCCCGAACACGGAAACCGCGCCCGCCGGCCGCTGAGCCGCGCGGGCGGCGACCGCTTTCAATCAGCATCGCACCCCACCCGACGGAGCCAGCGTGTCCATCTCCGAACACCCCACCATGGCCGCCCTGCAGGGCGCTTACCGTGATCCGCACGCGCTGTATGACCGGGCGCGGGCGCAGGACGGGGTGGCCTTCGACCCCGCGAGCAACTGCTGGCTGGTTACGGACCACCGTGCCGTGCGCGGCATCCTGGAGGACCCTCGCTTCGCCTCGGACCTGAAGCACGCCGCCGGCACCCGTGCCAGGCCCGTGCGGCGCTCGTTCCTGCAGGACGCGGTGGAGCGGCAGATCACCTTCATGGACGGCCCGGCGCAGCAGAGCGTCCAGCGGGTGATCCTGCAGGAAACCGCGCGCAAGATGCAGGCGCTGTCCGGCTCCATGCGCGAGTTCGCGGCCGCGCTGCTCCAGCCGCTGCGGGCGCGGGGCGAGCTGGACCTGGTGAACGACTTCGCCATGCCGTATGCGCTGCGGACGATCTGCGGGGTGTTCGGCATTCCCGTTGACGACCCCGCCCGGCTGGCGGACCTGGCGCGCTGGTCTTCGGCGTTGGCGGACCTGACCAGCGGGTACCTGAACAACATCCATCCGGAGGAGATCACCCAGTTCGGCGACTACTTCCGCGATCTGGTCGCCGCCCGCCGGATCACGCCGGCCGACGACCTGGTCAGCTCGTTCCTGGCCGCGGGGACGTTCGAGCAGGACGAGGATCTGGTCGTCAACTGCATGTCGGCCTTTGCCGCCGGCCGGGTGACGGCGCAGAAGCTGATCGGGGACGGCGTTCCCATGCTGTTCCCCGAGTGGGGCACTTGGCGGGAGATGGTGGCGGCCAACCCGGCCACCAGCCGGCGGCTGACGGAGGAGCTGCTCCGCATCGTGACGCCCACCCGGTACCTGGGGCGCATCGCCGTGGAAGACGTGGACCTTTCCGACGCGTTCGGCGCCGGCCACCTGGTCCGGAAGGGGCAGCGGGTCATCCTGTTCCTGGAGGCCGCCAACCGCGACCCCGCCCGGTTCCCGGAGCCGCACGAGCTGCGGGGGGAGCGGCAGCCCAACCCGCACATGGCGTTCGGCCACGGCCCGCACCGCTGTCCGGGCGCCAGCATTGCCCGGGTGGAGATCCAGATCGCCCTGGAGACGCTGCTCGCGACCTTCGAGACGCTGGGTCCCGATCCGTCCGCGCCGCCGGTGTGGGATCCCAACCCCAACCTGGGCGGGTACCGCTCGTACCCGTGCCGGTGCGGCTGAAGCGGGCGTCTTGCCCCCCGGGCCGGGCCGCGCCGTAAGGCCGCGCCACCGGCGGGTCGCGTGTCCGAGGGTGGGGAACCCGCAACCATGGCGTTCGGTTCGCGCCATGTAGAGGCAGAATTCCACGGGCGGGCCCCGATTGCCGCGCGTTCCCCCGCCCTGTCGTCCCTGCCTGCTCCGCTCGCTCCCAGGTGCACGCAAACCGCACCAGGGAGCGCGTATCTGTTGATGGGGCGGGCACTTGAACAAAGACGGCCGCGGGTATATACTTAAGCCTCCCGATGAATCGTTTGCCGCCCCACAATTAGGGATCGTCCGGGCCCGCGTGGCGGCGATCTCCGTGGCGTGCAGTGGTCCCGGAACACCGTGAGAGTTCCTGCGAGGCGGAGGGATCGCTCCTTCCGCCCCACGCTTTTTCGGTGGCCTGGGACATCGAGCCGCGGAGGTCCTGTCCACCCGGAAGAGCCCATGGGGCTGGCGATCGCTCTGCGTCCTGCCCTCGTGAGGTCCGACGCGTGATGACCGCTCTTGCCCGGACCATCGTGGAACCCGCCCCTCCAACCGCTTGCACCCGAGCCGCATGCCGACTGTGACCCACGAGCTGATTTCCACGCCGCTTCCGCGCCAGGCGGAAGTGGGCGGGAGCACGGCCCCGCTCCCGGAGGCGGGGCCGTGAGGCTCCATTCCGTAGTCACCCCGGTGCATGCGCCCCTCCCCGCGGGCAACGCGCCGGCCCGGCCGAACCGGCCGGGCCGGCGTGCATTCCGCTACAGATTTCCGGACAAGACCCACGCATGAGCATCTCCGAGCTTCTCGATCAGCTGCGCGACCGCGAAATCGTCCTCGCCTGCGAGGGGGACGAGCTGCTCGTCCGTTCCATGAAGCGCGCCCTGGATCCGGCGCTGGTGGAGGCCCTGCGGGCCCACAAGCCGGCGCTGCGCGAGCTGGTGCGGTCGGGCGGGTACGAGGCGGCCATGGCGCCTCCCCCGGCCGCCCCGCTGGTGGAGCTGACGGAGGCGGAGCGCGACACGATCACGGCGGGCGTGGAGGGCGGCGCGGACAACGTGCAGGACGTCTATCCGCTGGCGCCGCTGCAGGAGGGGATCCTCTTTCACCACCTGATGACGAGCGAGGGCGACCCGTACCTGCTGGGGTCGCTGCACGCCTTCGCGAGCCGGGACGAGCTGGACCGGTACCTGGGCGCGCTGCAGGCGGTGATGGACCGGCACGACATCCTGCGCACGGCCGTGGTGTGGGAAGGGCTGGCGGAGCCGGTGCAGGTGGTGTGGAAGAAGGCGCGGCTCGCGGTGGGCGAGGTGGAGCTGGACCCGGCGGGCGCGGGCGCGGCGGAGCAGCTGTACGCGCGGTTCGATCCGCGCCACCACCGGATGGACCTGTGCCGGGCGCCGCTGATGCGCGCCCACGTGGCCCATGACGCGGCCGGCGGCCGCTGGCTGCTCCTGCTCCTGCGCCACCACCTGGTGAGCGACCACGCGACGCTGGAGGTGCTGCAGCAGGAGATCCAGGCGCACCTGTCGGGCCGCGCGGACACGCTTCCCGCGCCGCTGCCCTTTCGCGACTTCGTGGCGCAGGCGCGCAACGGCGTGAGCGCGGAGGAGCACCACGCGTTCTTCCGGGAGATGCTGGGAGACGTGGAGCAGCCGACGGCGCCGTTCGGGGTGCTGGACGTGCGGGGCGACGGGTCGGCGATGGCCGAGGCGCGGCTGGAGGTGGACGGCCGGCTGGCGGCCCGGCTGCGGGAGCGCGCGCGGGCGCTGGGGGTGAGCCCGGCGAGCGTCTTTCACGTGGCGTGGGCGCAGGTGCTGGCGCGGGCCTCGGGGCAGGACGACGTGGTGTTCGGCACGCTGCTGCTGGGCCGGATGCACGGGGGCGAGAGCGCCAGCCGGGTGATGGGCCCGTTCATCAACACGCTCCCCCTGCGGGTGCGGATGGGCGCCGTGGGGGCGGAAGCGTGCGTGCGGCAGACGCACGCGCTGCTGGCCAACCTGATGCGCCACGAGCACGCGTCGCTGGCGCTGGCCC
>DASTVC010000820.1:0-9541 GCA_035759295.1 Longimicrobium sp.
GCGAGCCCGGGGCGGGGCTTGTGGCCGTAATAGCCGCGGGCTTTAGCCCGTGGCGGTCATGCCCTAATGTTCCCCTTACCCGACATCTCTTGCGCATCCGCCGCGCCGGAAGCATCTCTATAGACCCACACCGGACGCGTCTCGCGCCCGGAGTTTCCCCATCCCAGGCCGGAGAGGTTCCCATGAAGCTCAAGCTGCGCATCGAAGAGCTGGCGGTCGATTCGTTCGAGGCCGCGGACGCGCCGCGGGAGGCGCGCGGCACCGTGCACGCGAACCGGTCGGATCCCAACACCTGCTACCCGGCGGTCTGCTACTCCGGCGTGTGGACGTGTCTGGACAGCTGCCAGGACACGTGCGGCCTGTCGTGCAACGGCACCTGCGTCCCCGCGTACTGCACGGGCGAAGAGTCCTGATTCGCACCCGACGGACGAAAGACGGCGCGGGAGCCACAATGGGCTTCCGCGCCGTCTTTCTTTCGATTACAGTCGATCGGGTACGCACCACTTGTCAGGACGAGGCCCGGACCGCATTCTGACGGCATGCCATCCGATACCGAACTTCGCGACAATCTCGCGGCCGACCGCACCCACCTGGCCAACGAGCGCACGCTGCTGGCCTACATCCGCACCACGCTGGCGATGGTGGGCGCCGGCGCGGGCCTGCTGCAGTTCTTCGACACGACCCATTCCCGGATCGCCGGCACCCTGCTGATCGCCCTGGGGATCACCGGCCTGGGGATCGGCATCTGGAGGTTCCGCACGGTCCGGCGGCACATCCTCGGCCGCCAGTCCTGACGCCCGCCGCCGCGGCTCAGGGGAGCGGGATGCGGTCGCGGATAAGGAGGAGGATGGCGTTGTGGGGGACGATCTGGTACTTGTTGCCGTCGATCTCCACCTCCACCGCCGGGCCCTTGAGGAAGATGGCGTAATCCCCCTTCTGCGCCTGCAGCGGCACGTAGCGCAGCTCCGTCCGCGTGTGCCCGCTCCACGCCTCGCCGTCTGTGGCGGCCTCGCCCAGCGGGTAGCCGGGGCCGGTGTTCACCACGTTGCCGCACATCACCTCTTCCTTCTGCGCGACGCCCTGGGGCAGGAACAGCCCCGAGGGCGTCTTGTTGCTCTCCTCTTCGGGCTTGATGAGGACCTTGTCCCCGATCAGGATCACTTCGCGGCTCATCCGGATATCGTCCAGCATCAGTGTGCAACTCGCGTCAGGGGTCCGGGCGCGGGCCCGGATGCGTCGTCCTTCCCAACGATAACGCTTCCGGCGCGCTTCCGCAGGTCCGTTCCGCCCCGTATCGACCGAAACGCACTCACGCGGAGGCGCGGAGGGCGCGGAAACGCGGAGGAATGGCGGATCCTCCTCCGCGCCTCCGCCCCCTCCGCGGCTCCGCGTGAGACGTAGTTTCCGGAGCCTGGTCCCAAGGAGATTTCTGCCCTTCGCCCGGCGCGCGGCATGCAGGAGCAGATACGCCGCGGCGGCGACTTTCGGGAGGGGGCGCAAGGGGCTAAACTGTCGCGCGACAGGCGCCGGCCCGTAGAGAGAGATGACGAGTGGGCAGCGGGGCGCCGTTCTTTTCAGTTCCAGGCACAGGAGACCGTTGATGAGCAACAGCTTCGGGGCGCGCTCCACGCTGAGCGTGGGCGGCCGCGAGTACGAGATCTACCGGCTCGGCGCGCTGGCCGGCGAAGGCGTGGACGTGAGCCGCCTTCCCTACTCCCTGCGCATCCTGCTGGAGAACCTGCTGCGCACCGAGGACGGCGTGACGGTGACGCGCGAGGACGTGCTCGCGCTGGCCCGGTGGGATCCCAGGAATCCGCCGGACCGCGAGATCGCCTACTCGCCCGCGCGCGTGGTGCTGCAGGACTTCACCGGCGTTCCCTGCGTGGTCGACCTCGCGGCCATGCGCGACGCGATGGCGGCGCTGGGCGGCGACCCGGCGCGCATCAACCCGCTGCAGCCGGTGGAGCTGGTGATCGACCACTCCATCCAGGTGGACGCGTTCGGCACCCCGCAGGCGTTCGAGCAGAACGTGGAGCTGGACTACCAGCGCAACGCCGAGCGCTACGCCTTCCTTCGCTGGGGCCAGCAGGCGTTCCAGAACTTCCAGGTGGTGCCGCCCAACACCGGCATCGTGCACCAGGTGAACCTGGAGTACCTGTCGCGCGTCGTCTTTTCCACCGACGAGAATCCCAATCTGCCCAAGGGGAGCAGCGGCCTGCCCGTCGCCTATCCCGACACCTGCGTGGGGACGGACAGCCACACGCCGATGGTGAACGGGCTGGGGATCCTGGCGTGGGGCGTGGGCGGCATCGAGGCCGAGGCGGCCATGCTGGGCCAGCCGATCAGCATGCTCATCCCCGAGGTGATCGGCTTCCGGCTGGAGGGCGAGCTGCCGGAGGGCGCCACGGCCACCGACCTGGTGCTCACCGTCACCGAGCAGCTGCGCAAGAAGGGCGTGGTCGGCAAGTTCGTGGAGTTCTACGGGCCCGGCGTGGCCTCGCTGGCGCTGGCGGACCGCGCCACCATCGGCAACATGTCGCCGGAGTACGGGGCGACGTGCGCCATCTTCCCCCCCGACCAGGTTACGCTGGACTACCTGCGCTTCACCGGCCGGCCCGAGGAGCGGATCGCGCTCGTCGAGGCGTACATGAAGGAGCAGGGGCTCTTTCACAGCAAGGACAGCCCCGAGCCCATCTTCAGCGACACGCTGGTGCTGGACCTGAACTCGGTGGAGCCCAGCATCGCCGGGCCGCGCCGCCCGCAGGACCGCATCCCCCTCAGCAAGGCCAAGAAGGCGTTCAAGAGCGCGCTTTCCTCGCTCAAGCCGCACAAGGGCACGGCGGACAGCCACAAGGACGCCGCCAACGCCGACAGCGGCGAGGGCGCGGACAAGGTGGGCGTGTGGGGCGAGGGCTCGGGCGCGTCGCCGGACGCGCAGAAGGTGCTGGTGGATGACGCCGAGGCGGTGCTGGACCACGGCTCCGTCGTCATCGCCGCCATCACCAGCTGCACCAACACGTCCAATCCCTCGGTGATGATCGCGGCGGGGCTGCTGGCCAAGAAGGCCCGCGAGCGCGGGCTGACGCGCAAGCCGTGGGTCAAGACCTCGCTGGCGCCGGGGTCCAAGGTGGTGACGGAGTACTACGAGAAGGCCGGGCTGATGCCGTACCTGGAGCAGCTGGGCTTCAACGTCGTCGGCTACGGCTGCACCACGTGCATCGGCAACAGCGGGCCGCTGCCGCAGCAGATCTCCGAGGCCATCCAGAAGGGCGGCCTGGTGGCCTGCTCGGTGCTCAGCGGCAACCGCAACTTCGAGGGGCGCATCAACAGCGACGTACGGGCGAACTTCCTCATGTCGCCGCCGCTCGTCGTCGCCTTCGCCATCGCCGGGCGCATCGACTGGGACCCGTACAACGAGCCCATTGGCGAGGACGCGGAGGGGCGGTCGGTGTTCCTGAAGGACATCTGGCCCACGAGCAACGAGGTGCAGTCGGCGATCCAGTCGTCCATCGACAGCGCCATGTACGAGCGCAGCTACGGCAAGGTGTTCGAGGGCGACGACCGCTGGAAGAGCATGCCGATCCCCGCCGGCAACCGCTTCGACTGGGCGGATGATTCCACGTACGTGCGCCAGCCGCCGTACTTCGAGAACATGCCCCCCGAGGCGCCCGAGACGGTGTCGGACATCACCGGCGCGCGGGCGGTGGCGCTCCTGGGCGACTCGGTCACGACGGACCACATCAGCCCCGCGGGCTCCATCAAGAAGGACTCGCCGGCGGGCAAGTACCTGACGGAGCACGGCGTGGACGTGGCGGACTTCAACTCGTACGGCGCCCGCCGCGGCAACCACGAGGTGATGATCCGCGGCACCTTCGCCAACGTGCGCATCCGCAACGCGCTGGCGCCCGGCGTGGAGGGCGGCTTTACGACGTACTTCCCCGACGACGAGATCACCACGATCTACGACGCGGCCATGCGCTACCAGGCCGACGGCACGCCGCTCGTGGTCCTCGCCGGCAAGGAATACGGCAGCGGCTCGTCGCGCGACTGGGCGGCCAAGGGGCCGTACCTGCAGGGAATCAAGGCCGCGATCGCGGAGAGCTACGAGCGCATCCACCGCTCCAACCTGGTGGGTATGGGCGTACTGCCGCTGCAGTTCATGCCCGGCGAGAACGTGGAGTCGCTGGGGCTGACGGGGCGCGAGACCTTCGACATCCAGGGGGTGACGGAGGTGATCTCCAGCAACCTGGCCACGCGCGAGGTCACGGTGCGCGCCACGGGCGACGACGGCGCGACCAGGGAGTTCCGCGCGCACGTCCGCATCGACACGCCGCAGGAAGTGCTGTACTACCGCCACGGCGGCATCCTGCAGTACGTGCTGCGCCAGCTGCTGGGCGGCCGCGACAAGGCCGAGGCGGTGTCGCCCGCCGTCGCCGGCGCGCCCGTGACGCAGCGCAAGGCCGACGACGAGGGCAAGGTGGTGGAGGCCGCCATCGAGTCGTTCCCCGCGAGCGACCCGCCGGCGTACTGACGGACGGCAAGTGCGAGAGTGCGAAGGTGCGAGAGTGCGAAAGTGGGCGCTCTCGCACCTTCGCTTTTGGGTGAATCGGAAGGGAAAAAGAAGGGCCTCACACGGAGTCGACAGTGGCTCCGACGAACCCGTGTGAGATCAGGAGATCGTGGGGACGCGTGCTCGGCGGCCGCGGATGAGTCGGGCCACTTCTCGCCGCGACGGAGAGCGGCCGTAGCGCTCCCACCACGCGCGCAGCCAGATGGCGCCCCAGGCTGCCGTCATGAAGATCGGCATCCAGAGCACGACTACGGCGGCGGACCAGTCCTCGGGCAGTGCCCAGCCCGTCGGCGCCAGCGCACGCAGGGGCGAGAGCGGGAGGGGCGCCCCGTCGACCCCTTGACCCAGGCGCAGCACGACCTCCACGATGAAAAGCGTAACGGGCAGCACCATGGCATAGACGAGCGACGCCAGGACCGGCCGGTCGGTGAGCACTGCGCAAGGGGTGCCCAGACAGTACAGGCCCAGCGCGCACGCCGGCACGCCGAGCCAGATCCGCGCGGGCACATCCGCCAGGGTGTCGAGCGAGCCGGCCGTCATCGCCCCGCCCACGTCGGCCGCGAGCACCAGCAGCAGCAAGGCCCAGAACCACGCCATCCCCGCCGCGGCATGCATCACCCGGTGCGCGACCGTGCCGCACGGATACACGGCGTCCCATTCCCGCGACCCGCGTTCATCCATCCAGACCAGCACCGGCCAGAAGAACGCAGCATTGACGAAGGCATACGACTGATCGCCCAGAAAGGCCGGGGCGCCCGCGTCCGCCGCCAGCTCGGTTCCCGCCCGCCGTGCCGCGATCGCCGCGGCCACCAGCAGCAGCCACCCCATCCGCGGCGCAAGCAGCACGAGCTGCCGGAGGACGACGCTCGCCGGCGATGCCGGGATGCGCGGCGAGCCCGGGAGGGCCGGCCCGGATCGCGTGCGGGCAACCGGGGCCCGGGCGGGCCACCGAAGAAGCCCGACGTGCCTGCGCCCCCATCCGCCGCGGCGCCCGAGGGCGGCGCTCGCGACGACGGCCAGGACGGCGATCCCGGCGCCGAGCAGGGACGAGGCGAGGGTAAGGGACGTGCTGGCGACGTGGATGATGCTGTCGCCGGAGTATTCCTCCCTGTATTCCGCCGTCTCCAGCCAGACCCCCGTGACGGAGCACAGCGTAAAGCCCAGAGTGAACGCGGCCACCATCACGCGCCCCGGCCGTTCGGCGAGCAGCATGATGGCCGCCCCGAACAGGTACTGGGCAAGCCCCACCAGGAAAAGTGCCGCGGGATACCAGACCGGAAAGCCGGCCAGCGTGGAACCCGTTTCCCAGGTGACGAGCCACGCATGCACGGCGATGCACAGCCCCAGGAGCAGGGACGCGCACGCCGTTCCCCACGCGACGCGGATAAGGTCAAGCGCCACGCCGCTCATGGGCAGGGCGACGTTCCCGCGGCCCCTCCCCCCCTCGCGCTGCAGCGCCAGGGGCAGAAAGAACATGAGCCAGGCGAGCGTGCGTACGTCGTCGAATGGAACGTCGGATCCGACCCCGACGAACGGAATGAGGCAGGCCCAGTGGAGCGCGCGCGTGTCCCAGAGGGCGAGCATCTCTCCCCGCGCGGCATCGCGCCAGCGGGCGGGCCGCCGCCGGGCCGCGGCGCTCACAGGACCTCCCCCAGGCGCAGCGGCGCCGGGCGCGCCACGTGCGGCGCGGAGGCCGGGCCGGTGCGGTGCAGGTCACGCCGGACGCGGCGGCGGATGGAGAAGACGGCGAGCGCGGCGCAGAGGGGAATCCAGATGGCCGCGGCGGCCGGCGACCACGCCTGCACGGGCGCCATGTAGCGCACCGCCGCGAACGCGTGGGACGGCGCCAGCACGCGCCCGATGGCGCCCCATTCGTTCATGCCGTCGAGCATGAACAGCACTTCTACCGTCACCAGCCAGCCGATCAGCGCCGCTTCGACCGGGTGGCCGGAGATCATCCTCCAGAAGGTTCCCAGGGAGTACAGGCCCGCCACGGCGAGGGGGACGCCCGGGAGCACCCACCCCGGCACCTGCGCCAGCGTGCCGATCTCCCCCGTCCGCAGGGCGCCCGCGATGCACCCGGCGAGCACCACCAGCACCGCCGCCTGCAGCCACAGGAGCCCGCCCAGCGCCTGCAGCAGCACGCGCCGGAACGGGTCCACGGCGCGCGCGCCGTCCCAGTCGCCTCGGCGGCGGTCCTCGTCCAGCCACACCAGCACGGGCGCGAAGAACGCCACCATGGCCAGCGCCATCAGCGGCCCGCCGCCCGCGAGCAAGCCGCCGCGCGGCCCCCGCCACGCCGACAGGGCCGCCGCCAGCACGGCCATGAGCAGCATCACCCCCATCCCGGGCGCCTGGAGGGCGAGCTGCCGCGCCGCGACCACGCCCAGCGTGACCGGCCGGCGCGGCACCGCGAGCGCCGCGGCGGGCACGGGCGCCGTCCGGTCGGCCGACAGACGCGCCGCGCGGGCGCGCGCGAGTCGTCGGGAGCGGCCGCCGAGCCATGCGGACGCGCAGACCGCCACGCACCCGGCCGCCAGCCACAGCACCCCCGCCGCCAGGGTGAGCGAGGGGCGGAACGGCGCCGGACCCGCCGTATCACCGGGAAGGGGCGGGACCGTTCTTCCCCACGACCACAGCTCCACCCCCGCGGCGTCGGCGACCAGCAGCGCGGGGAGCAGGAGCACGACGACCACGCGGCCGGGCCGCTCGCCGCCCAGCACGGCCGCCGAGCCCAGCAGGTAGGACCCCACCCCCGCCAGGATCAGCGCGGCCGGATACGAGGCGGGATATCCGCCGGCCCGCACCGTCGACAGGTTGAGGAGGGTTGCCAGCACCAGCGTGAGCAGCGCGGCCGCGGCGCCGCACGCCACGCGCACCAGTGCGTACGGCGCGGAGCCCACCGGCACGGCCTGGTCCAGCGACCCCGGCGCCGGACGGCCGCGCCAGTGCAGCAGCGGAAAGAAGAACATCAGGAGCGCCAGGTCGCGGACCTCCGTGAGGGGCTGGTCCCACGAGCCCCCCGCGACCAGCAGGAAAATGACGAGGGGCGTCAGGATCGAGGCCGGGTGCCAGATCGCGGCGCTCTCGGCCCACGCCACGCGCGGCCAGCGCGCCGGCCGGCGCAGGGCGGCGGCGCTCACGCGGCCTCCCCGGCGCGCAGCAGCGCCAGCGCGGCGTCTTCCAGCGACAGGCGGCCGGCCTCGCGCACGGTAGCGCCGGAGGCGGAGAGCCGCTCCGCCACGTGGCGCTCCTCGCCCCACACCGTCCAGGTGATCTCGCGGCCGGCGCGGGCGCGCACCAGCACGTCGCCGTTCAGCCCCGGCGCGCCGGCCCACCCGTCCGGCACCTCTGCCCGGTAGCGGCGCAGCCCGCTCCGCACCGCGTCCACCGGCGCCTGCAGCAGCAGACGGCCGTCGCGCAGCACGCCCATGTGGTCCGCCATCCGCTCCGCCTCGTGCACGTGGTGCGTGCTCCACAGGATGGTGGTGGGCGCGTCGGCCATGTGGTCTACCAGCAGGGCGCCAAAGTCGTCGCGGGCCAGCGGGTCCAGCCCGTCCGTCGGCTCGTCCAGCAGCAGCACGGGCGGGCGGTGCGCCAGCGCCGTCACCAGCGCCACCCTCCGCGCGCCGCCCTTGCTGAGCGCGCGGAAATGCTCGTCCATCCGCAGTCCCAGCCGTTTGCAGAGCGCGTCCGCATACGCCCAGTCCCACGCGTGGTAGAACGCGGCGTGATGCTTCAGCAGCCCGCGCACGGTCAGCCAGCCGTAGGCCGTATCCACTACCTCCGGCACGTAGCCGATCTGCGCCCGTACCAGCGCCGGCTGCGCGGCGGTGTCGATCCCCACCACCGACGCCGTGCCCCGGTCCGCACGCACCAGGTCGAGCAGGATGCGCATGGTGGTGCTCTTTCCCGCGCCGTTGGGGCCGATCAGGACGTAGACGGCGCCCGTGGGCACCTGAAGGTCCAACCCGTCGAGCGCGAGGACGTCAGGTGGATAGCGCTTCGAGACGGCGCGGGTGTGGATCGCCAGCTCGGCGCCGTCCAGGCGGGTGGGGAGGGCGGGAAAGGTCATGAACGCACTCCGGTTGAAGGGGTGGAGGGATGCAGCTCGGCGGTGCGGACGCGCCGCGGTATTCTCACTGCTCTGCATGGCCGCTGAGCGGGGGGCTGGGGCGCGTGCCCGCCCACCCGTGGAGGACGCCCCGCACCTCGGGAACGGTGGGAAGGCGGTCGAGGCGATGCAGCCAGTCGTTCAGGGCGATGGCCAAGGCGGTCGCGGCGGCGTACGGCATCAGCCAGAGGGCGGACGCCGCGTTGCTCCCGGAACCATCGCCCACGGCGTAGGCCTGGCTCTCCAGGAGACCGATCCCCCGGGTGAAGACGAGGTACGGCACGCCGATCATCCCGATCGTCATCAGGACGATCATCAGCGGCACCACCCGGTCCACCCGCAGCCCCACGAGGACGTACGCCACGGAGGGGGAGACCTGGAGGGCCAGGCGTGTACCAAAGAACACGAGGGTGGCGGCCAGGTAGAGCGTCATCGTCCGGCAGGGGAGCCCGAGCCAGAGCGACGCTGGGACGTCGTCGGGGGAGGCGAGCGTTCCGGCAGCCGCGGACGCGCCGAGCGGAGCCGCAACAACGACCGCGAGAAAGATGAGGAGCCAGGCCGCGCCCGCAGCCGCGTGCAGGACCCTTCGCTTCCCCGTGCCGACGGGAAGCGCGTCATTCCACCGGCGCTGTGCGCCGTGCTCGCGCATCCAGACGAGCAGCGTCCACGAAAGCGCGATCCACACGCACCACCAGCGGAGGCCCGTCGATTCCACGAAGTAGAGCACGGTCCTGGCCTCTCCCTCTTCCGCGGTCAGCGCTGTCAACGTGAGGATCACGGCCAGGACCAGCAGCGTGAGCGCCGGCACGATCGCAAAGCGGCACAGGAGCGCGAAGTGCTGCCGGAAGACGGCGGGC
>DASTVC010000821.1:0-7992 GCA_035759295.1 Longimicrobium sp.
GGGGCAGTTCGATGCCTTTGGCCGGCTGGACCGCCGCAACCCCCGCGTGGGGAGCTGGGCCGTGGGCGACGTGCAGGGCACCAAGGACGGGCCCGTGCTGATCGTGGACGCGCGGGAGGAGCGCCAGGACGGGCGGGTGAACGGCCTGCTGCTGGGCGTGCGCAGGCCGCAGGTGGGCACGGTCACCTGCGAGTTGCCATCGGAATGTTCGTTTGTAATGAACGTGATCCTGGGCCAGACCTCCGCCGTGATCGAGCAGGAGGGCGTCTACTTCCTGGAGAAGGGAAGCCTCACCATCAGCCGGCTGACGGACGAGCGCGCGGCCGGCGACTTTTCGCTGACCCTGCTGCGCACCGGCAGCGACCCCGCGCGCCCCTCCATCCAGATCGTTGGCGCCTTTGACGTGCCGCTCACCGAGCGGGTCTGGTAAAAAGACCAGATCCGCGGAATACTGATTTCCTGAGAGGGTGTTGCCAAACCGTCCACAAACTACTTTCAGGCAAAGGGTTGGCGCCGACTGAAGGACCTTGTCTGCCTGACTGATACCGGGTTGCCGAGCATCGTTCCGGTTGGGGTCCAGGCATTCTGCCCCCACGTGTCATCCTGAGCGAGGCGCCCGCTCGACACCCGCGGAATCGCGTACCAGCCCGTGCGCCGACCGAAGGATCTCTGTCCGGAGCGCGATGGAGTCTGCCCTACGCCGCCCTCGGGACGGTGGCCGATTTACCAGAACTATCCTACGAAACGCGGTATGAGGGACTTGAACGGATCCCGAGGGCTGGGCTTCGCGCGACCCGACAAAGATCCTTCGGTCGCGCGCAAGCTTTTGTGGTTATGAAAGTTACGGGCGTGCGCTCCCTCAGGATGACAGTGTGCCCTCCGGTGGGAGCCGGTAAGGTGTAGCAACACCCTCTGAGGGAGGCGCCGCTCAGAAACCTTGCTTCGCACCGAAGCCTGGCGCCGACCGAAGGATCTCGCCTGCATCTCGACGGTTTCCCCCGTAGCACGGACCTGGCCCACACGAGCAGGTGAAGCCCCGCACGGACGCGCCAGCGGCCGGGGCGGGGCTTTCCGCTGTCCCAGCGGCGGGTTTACCTGCTCACGCGAGGCCGGACGCGTCGTGGCTGAAGAACGGGGTCCGAGCAGGCCGAAAGGAAGTCCTTCGGTCGCGAGCAGGCGATTGTGCAGGTTCAGGGTCTCCCGCGGCGCTCGCTCAGGAAGTCAACGCTTCTTTGATTCGACGCTTCCCCTACGCCAGGCGCTCGGCCAGGCGGATGGCGTCGAAGGGGGCGTGCACCTTGGCGTCGTTGTCGAAGTAGACGAAGACGTCGCGGCCGGCGCGGCGCCTGGGGGCGGGGGCGAGCACGCAGGTGGCGTCCGCGGGGGCCGAGCCGCGGCGCCACTCGCGGATGCGTGCGGCCCACCAGTCCAGCTGGGGGTCGGTGTAGCCGCTTACGTACAGCTGCTCGGCGCCGTGCAGGCGCACGTAGACGAAGTCCGCCGTCAGGTCCTCGGCGTACGGCCAGCGGCCGGCGGTGTCGGCAAAGACCAGCGCGGCGTTGTGGGCGCGCAGCAGGTCGATGAAGCCCTGCGAGAGAAAGCTGGGGTGGCGGATCTCGAAGGCGTGGCGGATGGGCCCCTCGTGCTCCGCGTCCGTCCACGCGCGCCCCAGCAGGCGGTCGTCGTGGCCGTGCGCGATCTCCGCGGCGCGGGCGTGGGTGCGCGGCAGCATCTCCAGGAAGCGCGCGAACCGCGCCTCGTCGTACGGCATGCGCTCGGGGAACTGCCAGAGGATGGGCCCCAGCTTGTCCGCCAGCCGCAGCACGCCGGAGCCGAAGAAGTTGGCCAGCGCCGTATCGACGTCCTTCAGCTTCTTCATGTGCGTGATGAACCGGCTTCCCTTCACCGCGAAGACGAAGCCGGGCGGCGTCTGCTCGTACCAGGCGCGGTAGCTGGTGGGGCGCTGCAGGGAGTAGAAGGAGCCGTTGATCTCCACCGTCCCCATCCGCGAAGCCACGTACTCCAGCTCGCGGCGGCGGGGCAGCCCTTCCGGGTAGAAGACGCGCCGCCATCCGGCGTACGTCCATCCCGAGATCCCCACGTGCGTACGGCCGGCCATCGAAAAGTGCGGGAGTGCGTCAGTTCGCGAGTGCGGGAGCAGATTCTCTCCGGAATCACCGCACATCAGCAAAGACGAAACCGCGGCGGATCACAGGGTCCGCCGCGGTTCGTCCATCCCCGATCCGCCGTGTGGCGTCAGAGGCCGACGGGGACCAGGAGGATGGGGCCCTGCAGGCCGTCGTCCAGGTTCGTTCCCGTGGCGGCGATGCGGCCCTCGTCGTCCGAAGCCAGCGCGGAGCTGATGTGCCACGCGGCCTGTCCGGTGATGCGCTCCGACAGGTCGTACTGCCGGTCGGCGCCCCAGATGATGCCGTAGCTGGTCTGCCGCGCGGCGGTCTCGGGGCGGATGCCGGTGCCGATCACCTGGCCGCGCGCGTTGGCCGACATCAGCACCACGCGCGTACCGGGGATCACGGGAAGCGCCTCCAGGTCGCGGTCCTCGATCTCGTACAGAAACACCTGGTCCGCCTGCCCGAACCCGTAGATGGCCACGTGGCCGTCGGAGCTCACCGCGCCCGCCACCAGCCGCGGCACGTCGCCGGGAATGCGCGGCTCCGTCCACGTGCCGTTGGACCACACCTTTACCCGCCGCACGGGGCAGTCGTCGTCTTCCGCGTCCGCCGGGCAGGCGTACCACGCGGTCACGGCCACCTCTCCGGCGTCGGTGATGCCGGCCGCCTCGCTGCCGATGGCGGAATCCGGCACCAGCACGGTGACGCCCGCCGGGGTGCGGAGAAAGGCGCGGTGCTGCCCCTGCGGAAACTGCGTGGCCGGGTTGACGGTGCCCACGATGGCGCCGCTGGCGTTCACTCCCACGAAGGTGTACGGCTCCGCGAACAGGCGCGGGACAGCCTGCCCCGCCACCCAGCCGTACGCGTCCACCGGCTGGCCCGCGGGATCGCCCGAGGCGGTGCAGGTGATCTGGCCGACGGTAAAGGCACTGCGCGCCGCCAGCGGCTCGCTGTGGCACCCGGCGGGCGCGGCGGGGAGCAGCCGGTGAAAGCCGCTGCCGGCCTGCCACTCCACCGCCCAGGCACTCACGCCGTCCGACGCCGTCCCCACCACGCGGCCGCCGGTGACGGCGGTGGGCGTAAAGCTCTGCGCGTCCGCCGGCACGCCCATGAACAGGACGGTGAAGGAGTCCGGCTTGCTGGCGTCGGTAGGCGAATCGGTGCACGCGCCGGCCAGCAGGGCCAGCGCACAGACGCGGACAAGGGAGCGGTGGATCATGGGATCACGTGGATCGGGATCTCGGGACGCTGCGGGCCTCCGGTGTACGGCGCCGCCGGACGCGTGTTCCGCGGCGCGCCTCCGCCGATGCGGCAATGTCCGTGCGCGGAGGTAAAATCCCGCCGGACGACAGGCCGCTCGCCTCTCGGAACGTCGCGAAAGTGCCGCAAGGGCGAATGAATTCGCTGCAACGACCACACGAAATCCGCCTTCGCGGATTGGCGGCCCCGGTGTTCGGTCCTGTGCAATGAGCGCCCAGGCTCCGCGGGCATCCGGGCGTCGCGAACCGGCGTGGAAGCGGCGGACGGTCCACGTTTGCCCGAAGCGCCCATGAAGTGGAAGCCCCGTCCCGTGCCGCGTGAGCGGCGCCGGACGGGGCTTGTCGCTTTTCCAGCAGCGGGTTTACCCGCTCATCCGGGGCCGCTCATCCGGGGATCATCCCAGCCGCTCCCCACCGTTACCGGCGCGCCCGCTGCTGCGCGAGCTGGATGGCGGCGTACAGGTTCACGATGCCGCCGGTGTCGGAAAGGTCGGCGAAGCTCACCTGGGGGCCGTTCTCGCCGGGGCGCGTGGTCTGCGCCGTGCTGCGCACCGCGCTCTCCAGGATGATCTGGCGCACCTGCGCGGCCGTAAGCTCCGGGAAGTACGCCAGCAGCGTGGCGGCTATGCCCGTCACCACGGGCGCGGCCATGCTGGTGCCGCCCATGCGGCCGTACGTCGCGTCCGTGATGGTGGAAAGGAGCGACACGCCGGGCGCGAACACGTCTACCTTGCCGCGTCCGTAGTTGCTGAAGTCCGCCGCCAGGTTGTCGCTGTGCCACGACGAGGCGCCCACCTCGATCCAGTTGGCGGCGCGGCCGCCGCCGGCGTAGAACTGGTTGGGAAAGTTGCCCGCCTGGTTCAGGTCCTCGCCGTCGTTGCCGGCGGCGTGGATGATGAGCACACCCTTGCTCTCGGCGTAGCGCACGGCCTCGTCCACCACGGCCTTCTGCGGCGAGTGGCTCTTGCCGAAGCTCATGTTGATCACCCGCGCGCCGTTGTCGGCCGCGTAGCGGATGGCGTTGGCCACGTCCTTGTCGCGCTCGTCGCCGTCGGGCACGGCGCGCAGGACCATGATGCGCACGCTGGGCGCCACGCCGTTCACGCCGGTGCCGTTGCGCATGGCGGCCACGATCCCCGCCACGTGGGTGCCGTGATCGGCGTCGGGGCCCTCGACCTCGGCGTTGCCGTAGCCGCGCTCGGCGGTGTTGGCGTAGTTGTCGCCCACGATGTTACGCGGGTCGAAGTCGGGGTTCAGGTTGGTCTGCGCCGCGCGCTCCAGGTTCTGGCGCTCTTCGATCACGTCGTCGAGCGTGTAGCCCTGCTGGATCAGGTCCATGTAGATGGAGCGCGCCTGCTGCAGGCGGGGGTCCGTGGTCTGCATCCCCTGCACGAGCGCGGGGGTGAGCTCCTGCGTACCCAGCTGCTGGCGCAGCGCGGCGTACACGGCGGTCACCACCTGCTCGATCTGCCGGACCTCCTGCAGGTTGCCGGTCTCTTCGGCGCGCCGGGCCTCGAAGTCGCGGCGGATGTCGGCGCACGGCTCGCCGGCGGCCTCGGTGGCGCCGGCGAGGCAGGCGGCGTACAGGCGCGTGATCTCGTAGGTGTCCTGCGCCACGTCGCGGCCGTCGCGCCCGCCGATGAAGTCCCAGCCGTGCACGTCGTCCACGTAGCCGTTGCCGTCGTCGTCGCGGCCGTTGCCGGCGCGCTCGCGCGGGTTGGTCCACACGATGCCGGCCAGGTCCGGGTGGTCTACCTCCACGCCGCTGTCGATGATGGCCACCACCACGGTGTCGCGCGGCTGGCGGCCGGCCAGCAGCTCGCGGTAGGCGCGCTCGGCGCTGATGCCGGGAAAGTGGTCGGCGGTGGCGTCGAGCAGGTGCCAGTTGGCCGGCGCGGTGTCGGCGGCGGCGGCCTGCGCGTGCAGCGGGGCAAGCGGCGCCCCCAGGGCCAGCGCGGCGAACAGCAGTGGGCGGATGGGCTTCATCAGGCGGTTCCCAGTGGGTTCTGGACGAATGTGATGGGCGGAGTACACCGCCCGCCCGGGAAAGAGCCCGGGGATGCTAAAATTTTAACCTGCGCCTAACTGCCTGCGGCCACGCGTTTTCGTGCGGATCGCACCGGGCCGGCGGGCGCGAGGGGCGTCAGGCCGGGGCGTCGCCGAAGGCCAGCAGGGCGGCGGCGATGCGGCGCACCAGCTCGGTGTGGGCGAAAAGGACGGCGGGATCGCGGTCGCGCACCTGCCCGTAGCGCGCGTTCTCCGCGGACCCGCCGTTGCCGTCGGCGGGCTCGGTGACCAGCGCGTGGGCCTGGTTCACGTAATCGCGCGCGCCGTCCGACGTCACCGGCTCGTCGCCGAACATGGCCTCGTCCATGGCGGCGATGAGCTGCGAGAAGGGCCGCATCCACTGAAAGAACGGCTCCTGCAGCAGCGCGGTAAGGAACTCGGTGTTGTTCAGCGGACCGTTGCGCGTCTCGTACACGGCGCGCTCGGAGTCGATGAGCGACTTGTGCAGGCGCAGCAGCGCGCGGCGCACCTCGGCTAGGTGGTCGCGCGCGGGGTTGGGCGGGCCGGCGCGGCGGGCCTGGAACGATGACATCAGGGTCGGTGGCGGACGGTGGGCACGATGGAACGGTCACGTTGGTATTCCGGAAGATCCGCGCCGTTCCAATCCACCGCCTCCGGATGAGGGATCCGCGGCGCCGCGCGGACGTGCTCCGCCCCCATCGGCAGCGAACGCATCGCCCGGGCTCGGCGTCGAGCCCGGGCGATCCATCGTCTCATCATCCACCCGACCCTGATTCCGCGTCTACGGGACGTAGGGGAGCACGTACGGGGCAGTGCGCCAGGGGGTGTAGTCCACCAGGGCAGAGGCACCGTCTCCGTTCGGCCCCGTGGGCCCCGCGGCGTCGCCCCACCAGTTGTTCTCCCCGTCGACGGAGTTGAGGTTCAGCGCGTCGATCCCCACGCCTACGTTGTCCACCAGGTTGCAGTCGTGCACCGTGACGGGCTGCCAGGTCACGATTCCTTCCGCCGCGCTCTCGCGAACCTCGCAGGACACGACCTGCACGCCGCTGGAGCGCAGGCGCATGCCGATGCCGGCGGAACCCCGGATGAAGGTGCTCTCCACCACCCCGTATTCGACGTCCACGGCGGCGAACATGGAGATGGACGTGGTGTCCACCCGCGAGCGGCTCAACCGCGTGCCGGCGCCGGAGGTGAGCAGGTACACGCCCGCCCCGTTCTGCCGGAAGACGGCGCTGTCGATCTCGACCGGGTGCGGGTCCACCGCCAGCACGGCGATGCCGTAGACGCCCTCTACCCGCACATTGGTCAGGTAGCTGCGCGCCTGGTTGTTCTGGCCCTGCGGCGTAGTGGGCGTTCCGTCGAAGTCGAGTCCTTCCCAGCCGGTTCCGGTAAAGAGCACCGGGGCCGCCTGCGACCCGCGCGCCCACAGCCTGCCCCCTCCCGTCACCGTGATTCCGCCCCACCCGTTGAAGACCAGGGTGGCGCCGGGCGATGCCTGCATCCAGCCGCTCCCCTGCACGGTGACCGGCCCCGTGACGTACCACGGGAGGGCCGCCCCGGCGTACGCCCCGGCCGTCAGCGTGCCGCCGGTCACCAGCAGCGTGTCGCGCGCGTTGCCCAGCAGGCTGTCCTGGTCCGCCAGCGTGGAATAAAGGCGGGCGAAGGCGCTCACGTCCATCTGGGCGGGGTAGCCGGCGCCACCGGTCACCCGGACGGGCTGCGTGCTCAGAAAGCCGGTGGCGGGCGGCGCCAGCACCAGCCCCACGCCCGCGCTCCCTTCGATGCGCCCGCCCAGCAGCGAGACGCTGTCGGTGCCCACCACCGACAGCCCCACACCTGCCGCGGCGCGGATGACGGTGTTCTGGAACGTGGTCTTTCCGCCCAGCGTGACCGCGGCCGCGTACGGGTTGCTCAGGGTGTCGACGCGCGAGCGGCGCAGGCTGGAGCCGCGGGCCATCAGGTACACACCCGCCTCGTTCTGCCGGAACACGGTGCTGTCGATGTTGACGGCGTGCGTGTCGAGCGCCGCCAGCGCGTAGGCGGTGCTGGTGTACTCCACCACCACGTTCTTGAGCGAGCTGGGGACGGAGGGCGCGCCCTGCATCTCCATCCCCCACCAGCTTCCGACGGTGTTGGTGCCGGTGAGCACGATGCGCGCGGTGTCGAGCCCGTTGGCCACCAGGCGCCCGCCATGGTTGAACCGCAGCGCCGCGCCGCTGGCGAAGCACACCAGCACCCCGGGCTTGAGGGTAAGGGAGCCCGGACCTTCGACGTAGATGATGTGGTTCACCCGGTGCGGGTTGTTCCCGCGGGTCCACGTCCGCGCCACCTTGATGGTGTCGATGGTGTGCACCTGGCCGCCGGGGCCGGAGCACGCGGGGTTCACCGCCAGCGACGGCCCGTGCGGCACGGCCCGCGCGGGCTCCGTGGGCCCGTCGTCGGCGCACGCGCCCAGCGCCACGGCGGCTGCCAGCAGCGCCGCGGCCAGCGTTCCGCCCGCCAGGCGGCCGCGCCGCGCGCCGCGGGGGGCGCTCTCGTTGGGTTGGAGCATGGGAAGCCTTCCTTTCCGTGAG
>DASTVC010000822.1:0-4288 GCA_035759295.1 Longimicrobium sp.
CTCGTTGCAGAGCGAGATGCACTCGTTGCAGATGTAGACCGAGGGCCCCGAGATGAAGCGTTTTACGGAGTCCTTGGACTTTCCGCAGAACGAACAGCGGAGGTGCTTGTCGCTGGGCATTGCTGGGCCTGCGTGTTGAGAAAGATGGGGAGGGGTAGGGGTGGGGCTCCGGTCAGGAGCCCGTTCCCGTCTCGGCCTCGGCGTGCCGCACCGCCACCAGGCTGGCACCGCCCACCCCGTGCGAGATCACCTCGTCGATCAGCCCGTACTCCTTGGCCTCTTCCGCCGACATGAAGCGGTCGCGGTCCAGGTCGGCCTCCACCTGCTCCACGGCCTGCCCCGTGTGGTGCGCCAGGATCTCGTTCAGCCGGTGGCGCAGCCCCAGGATCTCCTTGGCCGCGATCTCGATGTCGGCCGCGCTCCCCTGGCTGCCGCCCGAGGGCTGGTGCAGCATGATGCGGGCGTTGGGAAGCGCGCTGCGCTTCCCCTTTTCCCCCGCGCCCAGCAGGATGGCGCCCATGCTGGCCGCGCTGCCGATGCAGATGGTGTGCACCGGGCTGCGGATGAACTGCATGGTGTCGTAGATGGCCAGCCCCGCCGTCACCACCCCGCCCGGCGAGTTGATGTACAGGTAGATGTCCTTGTCGGGGTTGTCCGCGTCAAGGAACAGCAGCTGGGCGATGATGATGTTCGCCACCGTGTCGTCCACGGCGCTGCCCAGGAACACGATGCGGTCCATGAGCAGCCGGCTGAAGATGTCGTAGCTGCGCTCTCCCCGGCTGGACCGCTCGATCACGTATGGTGGATAGATGGCCATCTCTGCTGGTCTCCTGGCGTATTCTGTGTGGGCGGCGCGGCCGGTCAGGCCTGTGCGACCGTGTTGCGCGACTGCAGGTGCTCGAAGACCTTGTCCTCCAGGATCTCGGCCTCCAGCGCCTGCATCTGGCCAGAGCGCTCCAGCTCCACCCACAGGTCGCTGGGGGTGCGGCCGTGCTGCTCGGCCATCGCCTCCACCCGGGCGTCCACGTCGTCGGCCGTGGGGCGCAGCCCCTCGCGCTCGGCGATGTGCTCCACCACCATCATCCGCTTGAGCGAGGCTTCCGCCTGGGGGCGCATGATGGCGCGCAGCTGCGAGAAGCGTTCCTCGTCCTCGGGGCTGCGCTTGCGGCGGGTGCCTTCCTGATCGGGGTTCTCGCCCATCATGTAGGAGAGGTAGCGGTCCACCATCGACCCCGGCACGTCGAACGGGTTGGCCTCCACGATCTGCTGCACCAGCGCGTCGCGGATGGCGCTGTCGGCCCGCTTCTTTGCGTCGCTGGTCAGGTCGTCGCGCACGCGGCTGCGCAGCGCGTCCAGCGACTCGAAGTCGCCCAGCCCCTTGGCGAAGTCGTCGTCCAGCGCCGGCAGCTCCTTGCGCCGCGCCTCGTTCACGCGAATGCGCAGGCGCTGCTGCTGGCCGCGCTGCGCCTCGTCGGCAAAGTCCTCGGGGAAGGTGACGGTGAACTCGCCCTCCTCGCCCGGCGCCAGGCTCATGATGGCGGCCTCGATGTCGGGAATGGCCTGCCCCGCGCCCAGCTCGAAGCGGTAGTCGCTGGCCTCGGCCTCTTCGCCCTCGTCGCCGGCGTCCAGGTCGGTGATCTGCACCAGCACCGTGTCGCCGTAGTCGGGCTTGGCGCCCTCTTCCAGCGTGTGCAGGTGCGCGCGCTCGCCGCGCAGCCGCTCCAGCAGCGCGTCCACCTCGTCGTCGCCGATCACGTCGGCCGGGCGCACCACGTGAAAGCCCTCGGTGCGGGCCAGATCGACCACGGGCTGCACCTCGAACTCCACCTCGAAGTGCAGGTCGCCGCCGTCGCCGTGGTAGTGCACGTGCTCCACCTGCCCCTGGGTGATGGGGCGAAGCTCGTGCGAATCCAGCGCTTCCTTGTAGGTCTCCTGGATCACCCGGTCCACCGTCTCCTGCTCGATGGCGGGGCCGAACTGGCGCTCCACCAGCGACGCGGGCGTCTTGCCCTTCCGGAAGCCGGGAAGGCGCACGTTGCCCGCGATCTTGGCGGACACGGACTGCCGCACGCGGCGCACGCGCTCGCTGGGCACGGTGATGGACAGGCGGCGGCTCCAAGAGGTGGGCTCCTGGATCTCGACGCGGACCTCGGTAACGGGGGCAGTGCTATGTTCGGCCATCCGGCTGTCTATCTGCTGAAAGAACCTGTTATTGGCGAGGTGCGAAAGGGGGGATTCGAACCCCCACGGCCTGAGCCACTGGTTCCTAAGACCAGCGCGTCTACCATTCCGCCACTTTCGCGCGGGACGAACGGGAAAATATAGACCGCGCCCACAGGGGGGTCAACCAAAGACCTCCCGAGCGCCGTCCGTGTCGCATACTGCGTGTCCCGGCCGCCGCGCGCCAGCCCTCTGTTTCCCTGCGCACCCTCCGCGGCGCCGCTCACCCGTCTCTATACACCCGGGGTTCCGCGGGTTCACGGGGAGGGTGGGGAGGGTTCATCCCGGGCGGAGGAGTCCGCGGGTGGAACACGGCAAGGCCCCGCCAGCTGAGCGGGGCCCTGGTTCGGCTGCGCGACCATCCCTGTCATTGCGAAGGAGGCGCCGCGCGAAACCATCCTTCACCGTGTTCTCTGGCGCCGACTGAGAAATCTACTCTCGGCCTCCTGGTGACCCGTCGACGTCGCCGAAGTCTCGCGGACACCCCGCCAGTTCCTGGCGGGCACCGGGCAGGCCGGGGCTCTCACGCGGGCGGCCGCGTCCGGCTACGAGCGGGCCGAGACTGGATTTCTCGGCCCTGCGATCTCCGGGGTGGCGGAAGCGGTGGTGTGGCCGGCCTCGAAATGACAGGCGGCTGCGCCAGTATGGAACTGGAGGCCTCCCGATTGTCAGTGCCGGGCCGCTACCCGTGTCGCCGGCGAGCGGCCCTGGATCCGGAAGCGCACCACCTGCGGCACGCCTTCGTCGCTCAGGACGGCGGCGTAGATGCGGTCGCCGCGGATGATGAGCGGCATGCCGTCCATGTGCACGACGGGGAGGGAGATGCGGCCCTGGTAGCGGCCCTCGGGATCGAAGACGTCGAAGGCGGCGTTGCGCTCGGCCGCGGGGAGCGCCGGGCGTACCCACAGCCACCCCTGGTCGTCCGTGAGGATGGAGACGAACGCCGGCTTGTGCTTCGGAACGCGCGACAGGTCGATGCGTCCGCCCTGGTCCGTGAACCACTTGAGCTGCGCGGGGAGCGAGTCGCGCTCGGATGCCGCCACCTCCACCGGCGGCGCCGTCCGCTCCACCACCCGCACGGTGTCGCCGGCCGGCTCGTGCAGGCGCAGGCGGTAGTGGTCGGAGACGCCGGACCACACGCGCCCCTCCGCGTCCAGCGTCCAAACCAGGTTGGGGGCGAAGGGGACGGGTGCGGAGACGCTCACCGGACCGTTGGTGGCGCTGAACTGCGGCGGCGAAAAGGCGGGGAGGCTCACCGGCTGCACGTTGCCGGAGGCGGGGTCCACCCGCAGCAGCGAGGGCGGGCCCGACATTCCGCCGGGGCCCATGGAAACGTCCCATAGCCGCCCCTGGCGGTCGAAGCGGCCGGGCCAGGGCATCATGGCCAGCCCGCTCGCCCGCCGCACCGTGGTCCGCAGCGCACCCGCCGTATCGAAGACGGTAAAGCGCCCGTTGCCGGGGTCCACCACCCACAGCGCGCCGTCGGGCGCCATCGCCATCCCCATCGGCTGACGGAACTCGCCGGGTCCGGCGCCCTGCCCGCCGACAGATCGCACGTGCCTGCCATCCGCGTCGAACACGCGCAGCTGGCTGGCCTGCGCGTCGAGGACGTACAGCCGTCCCAGCGCGTCCGCCTCCAGCGCCACGGGCGCGGCGAACACGTCCGGCCCGCTGCCGTCCGCGCGGCCCAGGCGAAGGTCCTCGACCGCGCGCCACGCGGTCTGCTCTGTCCACGCGCCCTGCTCGGAGTTGTGCACGGCGACGGTGCCGCCCGCGAGCGTATCCACCCGCACCGCGTCCGCCGCGCCGCCGTCGCGCCCGCAGCCGGCCAGTGTGAGCCCTAGCAGGAGCGCGGTGGCGCGCGAGGGTCCATTCAATCGAATCATTCGTCGTTCCGCGGTCGGTATGGAAGGAATGCTGTCGATGTGCGCCGATCCACGCCGGGCCCGGCCAGGGCTGCTCGTGGATCGACGTGCGTTTACTGGATGGCCGGCGGGCCGCTGCAGCTGCACGACGGCGTGCCGCCCCAGAAGCTGCAGGTGCAGGTACAGTTGCCCGTTCCGCTGCA
>DASTVC010000823.1:0-14318 GCA_035759295.1 Longimicrobium sp.
GCCGGGGGCGCACGCGAACGGGTCGGGGAGAAAGCGCTCCGCCGTGAGGCCCGGGCGGCCCAGGTAGCCGCGCGCCAGGCCGCGGCCGCCGAGGTACAGCTCGCCGGCGACGCCCGCGGCGAGCGGCTGCATCGTCTCGCCCAGCACGTAGGCGCGCGTGTTGGCGATCGGCCGGCCGATGGTGGCGGGCGCGCCGGCCTGGCGGAGCGCGAAGGTGCTGTAGGTGGTGTCTTCGGAGGGGCCGTACAGGTCGTAGACGCGCTGGATGCCGTGGGCGTACAGCGCATCCACCAGTTCCGTGCGCAGCGGCTCGCCGGCCAGGTTGATCGTCGTCACCCCGGAAGGGATGCCGCCGGTGCGCAGCAGGGCCGAGGCGGCGGAGGGGACGGTGTTGATCAGCCGCACCCGCCCCGCGGCCGCGGAGTGCGGCAGGGCCAGCGCGTTCTCGACGATGACCACGCACCCGCCCAGGGAGAGCGGGAGAAAGAGCTCGTAGACGGAAAGGTCGAAGCAGATGGAGGTGGAGGCCAGCATCCCCCCCAGCTCCCCCGCCGTGTGCAACGCCGCCGCCCACGACAGCAGCGCCACCGTGCTCTCGTGCTCGATGGCCACGCCCTTGGGGACGCCGGTGGATCCGGAGGTGTAGATGAGGTACGCCAGGTTCCGGGGCGACACCCCGTTCTCCGGGTTCGCCGCGCTCTCCCGCGCGATCTCCGCCGCCGACGCGTCCACGCTCAGCACGTGGACACCGTCCGGCACGGGAAGCACGCCGCGCAGCGCCTCCTCCGTCAGCAGCACGGCCACCCGGCTGTCGCGCAGCGTGAACGCCAGCCGCTCCGCGGGATACGCGGGGTCCAGCGGAACGTACGCGCCCCCCGCCTTGAGCACGGCGAGCATGGCGACCAGCATCTCCGTCCCGCGCGCCAGCCCGATCCCCACCCGTGCCTCCGGACCGACGCCGAGGCGGATTATGTGGTGCGCCAGCCGGTTGGCGCGCGCGTTCAGCTCCGCGTACGAGAGCGTATGGTGCTCACAGACGGCCGCAAGTGCGTCCGGGGTGCGGGCCGCCTGCGCCTGGAAGAGCTGGTGGATGCACAGGCCGCGCGGGTACGGCGCCTCCGTGCGGTTCCACTCCACCACCACCCGCCGCCGCTCCGCCGGGTCCAGCGGCGCGGGCGCGAGGGACCCGGCCGCGGCCGTGGCGTCGGGGCACACCTTCATGCGGGCGACGGACGGGTTGCCGCGGCGCCGGTGCTCACGCGGTCTCTTCCACCGGCAGCGCGTAGGGATCGAACGGTATCGCTACGCGGACCGGCTCGCCGCGGGAACGCACCGGTGTGGGCGCCTGCGCCCGTGCCTGCGCCGTGGAGCCGGAAGGGGGGGATGCCGGAGCGCGCGGCTCGATCGCGATCGCCGCGGGTGCGGTGGGTTGGTTCGTGTTGGCCATTGGGGTGTCTCCCATGGTTACGGGACGCCGCGGGACCGCGGCGCAACGCCGTCCTCCGTCGATCCGGGGACGCCGTGGCGCGGATCCGCGGCCCGGGGTCAGCGGCGGGCCGCGCTCCCGCTTACGCCGCCCGCCACGCGCCGCTGGCGGCCAGCTCCGCCGCCACGGCCGCCTGGTCGTCGAGCACGAGGTCGATGTCTTCGCGCGTGGTGAGCGGGTTGGCCAGCACCGCGCGCATGGCCACCACCGGAAGGTCGGCGCCGTAGATCGTGGCCGCGCTGGTGGTGCGGGAGATGAAGGTGCGCCCCTGCTCCGACTGCTCCCGCTGCAGCGTCTGGTTGAACGCGTCGATGCGCAGGTGCGCCGCGGGGGTCAGCAGCCCGGCCTGCACCTCGGCCCGCCACTCCTCCGGCACGTAGCGGTAGAGCACGATGTTCAGCCGCGGGTCCGCCAGCAGCTCGAACTCCGGGCGGGCCTGCACGGCGTCGGCCAGGTAGCGCGCCTTGCTGATCCCCTCGTCCATCAGGAAGCCGTATCCCTCCTGCCCGATCAGCTCCATGGCCGCGTGCAGCAGCAGCGACAGGGCCGACCGCGACCCCTCCAGCGACCGCTGCCCCAGGTCGGCCGAGCCGGCGCGGGCCGTGTACTGCGCGTGCTTCTCGATGCCGCGGGCCAGGTCGGGGTCGCGCAGGAACACCATCCCGATCCCCTGGGGAAGGTAGAGCTGCTTGTGCCCGTCGAAGGTGACCGAGTCGGCGCGCTCGATGCCGCGCAGCAGGTGGCGGTTGGCCTCGGAAAAGACGGTCGGGCCGCCCCAGGCGGCGTCCACGTGGTAGTGGGCCCCGGCCTCGGCCGCCAGGTCGGCGATCGCTTCCAGGTCGTCCACGCTCCCCGAGTCGGTGCTCCCCGCCACGCCCACCAGCGCCAGGACGAGCAGGTTCTCGCGGCGGCAGTGCTCCACGGCCCGGCGCATGGCGGCCACGTCCACGCTCCCCGCGGTGTCGGTGGGGACGCGGAACAGCTGGTCCGTCCCCATCCCCAGCATTCCCAGGCCCTTCTCGAACGAGTAGTGCATCTGGGCGGAGCCGATGACGGCGGCGCCCCGGTAGCCGTAGTGCGCCAGCGCGGCGGCGGTCCCGGCCGCCTCCACGCCCCGGAAGGTCTCGTCCGGCCCCAGCCGCCGGTTCCGCGCGCAGGCCATGGCGGTGACGTTGGCCAGCGTTCCGCCGGAGGTCACGATGCCCAGCGTGCTGGCCGCGTCCTGCGAGTGCCGGGCGTAGAAGCTTTCGGGGAGGTGGTAGATCAGCCGGTGCAGGCGCGCCAGCACCTGGCGCTCGTAGAAGGTCAGGACCCTGGACGTCTCGGTCTTGACCACGTTCTGGTTCATCGCCGTCATCAGCCGCATGAGCGGGCGGACGAAGAACGGCAGCGCCGAGGTCATGTGCCCGATGAAGCGCGGCGACGCCACCCGCATGGTGTGCGGCACCACCTTCGCCTCGAGGTAGTCCAGGTAGTCGTCCGGATCGCGGGGCAGCCGCGGCATCCGCGTGTCGCCAAAGCCGTCGGCCATCCCCTCCAGCCCGCCGCGCGAGCTGATGGTGGGATCCTGGAGAAGCTCGCTCACCATCCGCGCGACGCGGGCGTCCATCCGCCGCTCGTCCCCCGGCGCCGCCGGAGAGAACATCTGCCGCACCCGCTCCGCCACCTCGGTGGGCCGGGCCGCGTCGCGCCGCACGGCGGGGATCTCCCGCCACGGCCCCACGACCGGCACGTCCAGCGAAAAACCGCGATCTTCCACGTGAATCTGCTCCTCGAAAGGCGTGGCTGAGGGGTACCATCATGCGGGCGGGGGAAGGCTCCCCCGTCCCGTTGGCTCGTCGGGGGTCCGCGGCGGCCGGGGTCCGTCTGGTCGTTGGAACGATCTCCCCGAACGCCAGGGGAGGCGCCGCGTTCGGGGCACGCACCGGAGGGCGGCGTCACGCCGGCCGCGCGGCCACCGACCGTCGGCGGGTGGCCGCGCGAGGGACCGCCCAACACACTTTATCCGCCGGGGAACAAAGCAGGCTCACCGGGGAATGGCATCGGGAGGCTCCGACGCGGCGTGTTTCCGACAGCAGCCACGGACGAAATCTGATACGTTCCCACTGCGGCGCAAAACGGTCTAATCGTCGTTTTGCGACTGTATATGTAGCGTATCCCGAAACCAAAAACAAGAACTTCCGGGGCGTGCGCGCGTCCACGGCCACTACGTTGCGCGGGGCGCGTCTCCCGCGCGCCGCGCGGAGCAGGATGCCGCCTTGCCCGCTTGACGGGAGGGCCCGGCATCCGTTATTATTTTGATCCCTAAAATGTCTGAACAGGTGAGACAACGGCGCTGCTACGGCGCGGCGGCATGTGTTTAGGACCACGTCTGCCGCCGGTGCGCACGGTCCCCGCCACTCACCGAAATCGACACTACGTGCAGCATTCGAAGTCCGCGTCCGTGGAATGACCGGACCCCCGGCCGCGCCCCCACCGAATGGCGGGCGCGGCGGACGTGGTTCCGGGATCCCGCATCCAACGGAGCCGCCGGAAAGCCGGCACGCGCAACCAAGACCCCCCAAGGAGCAAGATGGCTACGATCGAGAGCGAAGTCGGCCAGATGACCGGCGCCCAGAGCGCGGTGCAGCTGGAAGGCATTGACTATGTGGAGATGTACGTGGGCAACGCCTACCAGGCGGCCCACTTCTACCGCACCATGTTCGGGTTTCGCCCCATCGCGAAGGCCGGGCTGGAGACGGGCGTGCGCGACCGGCTGTCGATCGCCATGGAGCAGGGGGAGATTCGCCTCCTCCTCACCAGTGGCCTGCACCCCGACTCGCCCATCACCCAGCACGTCGCCATTCACGGCGACGGGGTGAAGGACGTGGCGTTCCGGGTGGCCGACGTCGAGGGCGCGTATCGCACCGCCGTGACGCGGGGCGCGGTGCCCGTGGGCGAGCCGCAGGTGCTGGAGAGCGACGCGGGGCGGGTCGTGCGTGCCACCATCGGCGGCCCCGGCGCGGGCGTGCATTCGCTGGTGGAGCGCCAGGACTACACGGGCGACTTCCTTCCCGGCTTCGAGCCCATTCACGACATGGGGAACGTGGTCTCCACCGGGCTTACCGAGGTGGACCACGTGGCCGTGAGCATGGAGGCGGGCGGGCTGGACCACTGGATCGCCTTCTACAAGGACGTGCTTGGCTTCCACCAGTCGCACCACGAGATGGTGTGGACCAAGCAGAGCGCCATGAACAGCAAGGTGGTCGAGGACGCGTCGGGGAAGATCAAGTTCCCCATCCAGGAGCCGGCGGTGAACGGCGGCAAGTCGCAGGTGCAGGAGTACCTGAACTTCAACCACGGCGCAGGCGCGCAGCACGTCGCGTTTCTGACGGACGACGCGGTGGCCACGGTGCGCACCATCCGCGACAACGGCGTGCATTTTCTGCGCGTTCCCGGCAGCTACTACGACATGCTGGAGGACCGGGTAGGGCCGGTTGACCCGGCGGTGATGGAAGGGCTCAAGGAGCTGGGGATCCTGGTGGACTCGGATGAGGACGGCCGGCTGCTGCAGATCTTCAGCGAGCCCGTGACCTCGCGCCCCACCATGTTCGTGGAGATCATCGAGCGGCAGGGCGCCCGGGGCTTCGGCTCGGGGAACATCAAGGCGCTGTTCGAGGCGGTGGAACGCGAGCAGGAACTGCGCGGCAACATCTGATGACCGACACCGCTACGACCCCCGCCGCCGCCCTGCGGCTGGCGGGGTGGGCCCGCGCCACGGGGACGTCGGCGCTGCAGACCATGCTGTCGGTGGGAACCCGCCCGGGGACGATCTCGTTCGCGCTGGGCCTTCCCGCGCCGGAGTTCTTTCCCTCGGAGGAGTACGGCCGCGCCGCGGCGGCCGTGCTGGCCGAGGACCCGCGCGCGCTGCAGTACTCCCCGCCCTCCGCGCCGCTGCAGGCGCACGTGGCGGCGCTCATGGCGCAGCGCGGGGTGGCGTGCACGCCGGAGCAGGTGTTCCTGACCACGGGCGCGCAGCAGGGAATCAGCCTGCTGGCGCGCCTGCTGCTGGAGCCCGGCGGCGAGATCATCACCGAGACGCTGTGCTACACGGGCTTTCAGCAGGCGGTGGAGCCGTTGGCTCCCCGCTTTCTCACCGTGCCCACCGACCTGGACACGGGGATGGACGTGGACGCGGTAGAGGCGCTGCTGGCCGGCGGCGCGCGCCCGGCCTTCATCTACACCGTCGCCGACGGGAACAACCCGCTGGCGGTGAGCATGTCGGCGGAAAAGCGGGTGCGGCTGGTGGAGATCGCGCGCCGCTACGGGGTGCCGATCGTGGAAGACGATCCGTACGGTTTCCTGGCGTACGACGGCGCGCCGGCCCATCCGCTGCGGGCGCTGGAGCGGGAGTGGGTGTTCTACGTGGGCTCGTTCAGCAAGGTGCTGGCGCCTGCGCTGCGGATCGGCTGGATCATCGTGCCCGAGGAGCTGGTGCGGCTGCTGGCCATCAGCAAGGAGGCCAGCGACATCAACACGGCCACGCTGGCCCAGCGGGGCGCGGCGCGCTTCTTCGACGGCGGCCACCTCCCCGCGCACCTCACCATGCTGCGCCGTGAGTACCGCCTGCGCCGCGACACCATGCTGGCCGCGCTGGAGAAGCACTTTCCCGCCGGCACCCGCTGGCGGAAGCCGGCCGCGGGCGTGTTCATCTGGGTGGAGCTGCCGGAGGGGACCGATGCGGGCGAGGTGCTGCGCGTAGCCATCGAGCAGGAGGGCGTGGTCTTCGTCCCCGGCCACGCCTTTGCCGCCGACGGCAGCCGCACGGCCAGCAACTGCATGCGCCTCAACTTCTCCCACAGCACGCCCGAAGTGATCGAGGAAGGCATTGCCCGCCTCGGCCGCACGCTGAAGGCGGTAGGGGTGTAGGACGGCCTGGTCGGCGGAGATTCCGCCATACGAAAGAGCCCGCTCCGGATCACCCGGGGCGGGCTTTTTCGAGCGTGCCGCTCGCCTCGATCGCCCGGAGCGGGCGATGGGTTCCACATCGCACATCAGCGAACGGCCCCGCGGGGAAACCGCGGAGCCGTTCGCCGCCTTCCTACCGGTCAGTTGGCCTTCGCCGCCGCGCATGTGATGGAAGGATAGGCTTGCTGGCTCCGCGTGGCGAAACGGCAAAAAGCCACGTTTCATCGCCTTCGACACCACGCACCGCCCCTGACGCCGTTCAACTCCGGGACTTCCTCGGCGCGTCGTGCCCTGCCTTGGCAATCCTCCTGGTCCTGCGCTGCCTTGTTCGGCCAGTCGCGCCAGCTCTATTTGCAGGAAGCGCACCGCGGCAGGCTCAGCGCCGGCCCACGAAGGACAGCCGCGTATCCGGTGCCGACCGGCGCCCGATCGAGAATTGTGATCGCCGCGCTGGCAGGCCCCAAAGGCAAAAATCCCCGCGACTGCTGCAAGGTGCAGCAACCGCGGGAATTTCTGGGATTCACCGGTGGATTTCGTTGCACGCCTCTCGGGAAGCGGTGGCGGGTTCACCGCGCGCGACACCGCGTCCTGCACGGCCGCAGTCGCCGGGCACACCGGGCTTTTCTGGGGATGTCGGGAACGGCAGGCGGACCGAAGCTCGGCAGGGGGCCATCCGCATTTTTTCTGACAACCCCTTTCCCGCCGCAGCGCCCCGCGACCCATCATTCCGGCTTCACCTGCCGCGCGATCCTGCGAACCGTCCCCTCGCGCGAGCCCCTGCGGGAACGCCCCCGGCCCTCTCGCGGGCCCAGGCTTCGCAAGATCGCGCATCAGGTGTTCGTGGAGGCCAGCTTCGGTGCGCTTGCGGCAAGACAGCGGCGCCCGTCAGGGGACGAGGATGGCGGGATAGGTATCTCCCAGAAAACGCGGATGGCCCCCTGCCGCACTTCCATTCCTCTGCCGTTCCCGACGCGTCCACGCACGTGTGGAGCAACCCCTGCCTGCCGCCGTGCCCGGACACCCTTCCACTGCATCGCGGGTCATACCGTCACCGAGGGTGACGCGCAGTTGCAACCAGATCCGCGAAAGACGGTCGGCGGGAGTGCTCACGCCGTCCGGCGGACGCCTTCGCTCAGCGCATGCTGCCGGACCCGTGCCCGCTTGGCGAGTCGACTGGCGCCTTCCACACCGCGCACGCCCTCGATCACGTAGCGCTCCACCGTGTCCAGGTCCATGGGCCAGTGCGGCCCGCGGCGCCGCTGGAACACCTTGGTGCCGGCCGTGGACGTGGCGTAGAAAGCCGTGTTGCGCACCAGCGCCCGCTCGGTGGCAACCGCCGTCGCTTCGTCGAACTCGCGGAACGGGCGAAAGGTGACGCTGTCGAGCCCCAGGTGCTCCAGGATCAGCTCCGTAAGGCCCTGCACGCGCACGTTCTGGCCCGCCGTGCAGTGGTACACGCCCTCCCGCACACCCTCGAGGTAGAGCGAAGCGATGTCGTGGCAGACGGAATCCACCGGCACCAGGTTCATCTCCGATTCGGTGCACCCGTACAGCGACAGCGCCTCGTTCGTGTGCCGCAGCTGCCGCTTGAGCCGGTGCAGCTCATGGATGAAGCCGTACAGCCCGGTGCGGCTGCCGCCCGTCCGGTGCGTGGACGACGGGCCGACGACGATCGAGGGGCGCACGATGACGAGCGAGATCCCGCGCTCCCGGCAGAGCTCCGTGATCAGGTGCTCTGCCTCGCACTTGGTTTCTTCGTAGTAGTTGTTGAAGCGGGCGTTCCGGTGCAGCGCCTCCGGCACAGGCCCCTCGTGCACGCCTACCGTGAACGCGGTGGAGACGTAGTAGAAGACCCCGCACCCCAGCGCGGCCGCCACGTCCACCGCGTGCCGCAAACCGCCGATGTTGTGGTCGTGGATGGCCGCCCGGTCCTTTTCCTGGTACTGCAGCGACGACGCGAAGTGAAAGAAGGTCGCGTCCGCCTCCCCCGCCCGGCCCGCGAAGAACGCCTCGTCCAGCCCGAACGCCGGCAGTGTGATGTCGGAGGGAATGGCCGTCAGCGCGTCCAGCCCCCACAGGCGGCGGTCCGGGTAGCTGGCATCCACCGCGCGCAGCGTCTCGTGCAGGCGCAGCGCGCACGCCCCCGGGGTGGCCCCGCGGACGAAGCACTGGACGTCGAAAGGCCCGCCCAGCAGGTGATTGCGGATGAAGTGGCTGCCCAGAAAGCCCGTTCCGCCCGTCAGGTAGACTGTCCTCATCACTCGATTCGCGAGGGGCGATTCACGGTTTCTCATCCGGCATGATGCCGCGGCGCCGTTGTACCGGACACCCGAAACAGAAAAGCCCTCACCGCACGTCTGGTGAGGGCTCAACGTAAGCGTACGCGCCAGGCTGGACTCGAACCAGCGACCTACGGCTTAGAAGGCCGTTGCTCTATCCAGCTGAGCTACTGGCGCCTGTCCTGTTCCTGCTCAGTCGGGGCGCCCGGATTCGAACCGAGGACCTCCTGCTCCCAAAGCAGGCGCGCTACCGGGCTGCGCCACACCCCGAGTGGGAACGGAAAAACCTAGGCTACCACACCCTTTTCGTCAACCCCCGCGCGCACCGACGGGAGAGAACGGCACCGCAAACATCAGACTTCCCGCCCCTGTCCGTGATCGGGAACGTCATACGTTGTAGAACCCCGAGCACCCCGTCTTTCCTCCGTGCATGCGGAGGGACGCACGCGGCCGGAGCCACGCCCGCCCCCCGCCATCCCGCAACGCTTCATGATTCACACACCAGGACGGACGATGAGAGGACTGCTGCTGACGGTTCTCGCCCTTGCCGTGGCAGGGTGCGCGGATGCCTCCGGCCCCGGGGTGACCATCGGCGAGGTGCGCATCGTCGCGCAGGGGGGCACGCTGGCGACGGGCGACACCGCCAGGCTGACGGTGCGCGTGTACGATGAGAACGGGGCCCTCCTCGAGTCCATTCCGCGGGGAAAGGAGCCCGTGTTCACCACCTCCGATCCGGCGGTGCTGGAGAGCCGGGACGGCCGCATCATCGCCGTGGGACCGGGCCAGGCGGAGGTGACCGCCTCCATCGGAACCGTGAGTGGGAGCGTGAGGCTCTTCGTGAACCCGCGCATCCTCTCCCTGACCCCAACGGTGATCCTGAACCAGGTAGTCCAGAACCTGAACGGGAGCGTTCTGCTCCTGGCGGGAAAACCTGGGCTGCTGCAGGTGTTCGTGACGGCCGACCAGCTGAACTACTTCGCCCGGCCGGTGGTGCGCGTCCGCCTGTTCCATGGCGACCAGGAGGTCCTGTCCACCGACCTGCGCATGGAGGGACAGGGGATCGAGCACTTGCCGCTGCAGAACGGCGTGTCCGCTTCGATGAACCTTCACGTCCCCGGAGAGCTCGTCCGGCCGGGGCTGGGGGTGCTGCTGGAGATGGATCCGGACGGCACACTGCCGCTCGCCTCGCGGGTGTACCCCGCCTCGGGCGCGCCCCAGCGGTTCCTGTTCGGCGAGGTTCCGCCCCTCCACATCCGCTTCGTCCCCATCCACCACGAGGGGAGGGGGACGGGGAACGTGACCCCCGAGAACGTGAACGACTACCTGGGCCCCACACGGGTTCTCCATCCAATGGAGGAGATCGACCCCGACGTGCGCGCCCCGTACTCGGCACAGGCCAACCCTGACGCGCCGAACTACTACGTCGACCTGGTGTTCGAGCTGGCCATGGTGCGCGTAGCCGACGGCAGCAGCCGTCACTACTACGGAATCGCGCAGGGCACCTCGGGCCGCTCCCTGCTGGGTTCGCCCGTCGCCGTCTCGTGGGATCTCCCGGGCCACGACGCGGCGGTGACCGTGGCCCACGAGCTGGGCCACAACTTCGGCCGGCTACACGCCGGCGTCTGCCGGGTGGACGACCCCTACCTGGATAAAAACTATCCCTACGCACAGGGCAGCATCGGCACCTACGGCTACGACGCCGCCACGCGTACGCTCTACCGGCGTGGAGACGCCTTCGACATCATGGGCCGGTGCGGCACCCCCGACTGGGTGAGCGATTACACGTACGCGAACGTCTTCCACTTCCGCCGCTTTCCGCCGTCGGGGTCCGGGGGCGCGGCGTCGCGGGCGGCGCGGACGCGGGGGCCGGCGCTGCTCGTCTGGGGCGGCGTCGACGGGCGGGGGGTGCGGCTGGAGCCGGCGTTCGAGGTGGAGACGGTCCCCACCCTTCCCGGCGCGTCCGGCGCGTACACGCTGCAGGGACGGGATGACGACGGGGCGCTGCTCTTCTCCTACTCGTTCGATCCCGTACCCGTCGAAGACGAGCCCGCGGGCGCCGGGAGCTTCGCGTTCGCCGTTCCGCTGGACTTTCCCGTCGAGCGGCTGGCCAGCCTGCGCGTCGCCGGGCGGGGCCGCGCGGCCGAGTCGCGCTCCGTACTGCGCCGGACGGATCGGCTGGGTCTCCGCGCCTCCGTGGCGCCCGTGGCGGGCGAGCGCGCCTCTCGTGCCTCCGGGGGCGGGGTCGAGGTACGGTGGGACGCGACGAGGCACCGCGCGGCGCTGGTCGTGGACCCGCGCACCAGCCAGGTGCTGGGCTTCGCGCGCAGCGGCGTCGCCCGGGTGCGCAGCGACGCGCCGGAGCTGGAGCTGCGGCTTTCCGACGGCGTCTCCAGTGTGGTCCGGCGGGTGAGGGTCCGGTAGGCTGACGGCGGCGACTACGCATCCGCATCTGTCGATACTGAACGAAGAGCCCCCTCTTCCGCGCCGCGGAGGAGGGGGCTTCTTGTACCGGATTTCTTGATTCGGTGTGCGGACGCGCCGCAATCTGTCATTTCGAAGGAGGCGCCGCGTGGAGTTCTCTTCCAGGCAACAGGTGGGCGCCGACTGAGAAATCTACCCGCGGATGCTCGTAGCTGGTCGTCGATCCGTGGACCGGCGGAGCGCTCCCTCTCACTGCACAGGAACTCTGGAAATTGGTATTATGCCCGATCCTGGACAAGAGCACCGGCACACGATCGCGTCGGCTACGTCAGCTTTGGCGCGAGGGGCCCCCGTTTCCGATAAAGATTCTGCGGTCGGCGCACAGGCTTTCCAGCGAGAAAGAAAGTGTCGCGCGGCGCCTCGCTCAGAATGACACCGATCGTCCGGACGCAGTCTTTCTGCGGATCCGGGATCAGCCTTTCGCCAGCGCCTGCAGCAGCGCGCGGACGGCCTTTCCGCGGTGGCTGAGCTGGTTCTTGCGGTCCGGCGGCAGCTCGCCGAAAGTCTGGCCCTCGGCGTCGACATAGAAAAGCGGATCGTAGCCGAAGCCGCCGGTGCCGCGGGGCGCGTGGAGGATCGCGCCATCGCAGGTGCCGGTGCGCACCAGCACGCGCCCGTCCGGCCACGCGGCGGCGGCGGAGCAGACGTAGTGCGCGGTTCTGCGATCGTCGGGGACGTCCGCCAGGAGGGCGAGCAGGTGGCGGTTGTTGGCGGTGTCCTGCCGCTCGCCGCGCGCTTCGTCCACCGCGGCGAAGCGGCGGGAGCGGACGCCAGGGGCGCCGTCGAGCGCGTCGACGCACAGGCCGGAATCGTCCGCCAGCGCCAGCTCGCCGGTCTTCGCCGCGAAGTAATGCGCCTTGGCCAGCGCGTTCTCCTCGAACGTCTCGTATCCCTCGATGTCGTCTTCTTCCGGCGCCTCGGGGATGCCGAGGTCGTCGAGGCCGACAACCTCCCAGTCGGCCGCATCCGACAGGATCTCCCGGATCTCCCGCACCTTGCCGGCGTTGCGGGTGGCGACCACCAGCCGCGTCATCCGGAGACGGCGGCGCGCTGCCGGGCGTTCAGCTCGCGGATGGCGCCGCTCCCCAGGCTCACCAGCGCCGACAGCTGCTCCGGCGTAAAATCGCCGTGCTCGCCGGTGCCCTGCACCTCGATCAGGCCGCCGCCCTCGCGCGCCACCACGTTCAGGTCCACCTCGGCGCGCACGTCTTCGGCGTAGTCCAGGTCCAGCACCACAGCGCCGTCCACGATGCCGCCGCTGATGGCCGCGACAAAGTGGCGAAAGGGCGAGGCGGAAAGCTCCGCGCGCTCCTGGAGCCACGCGCAGGCGTCGAACAGCGCCACGGCGCCGCCGGTGATGCTGGCGGTGCGGGTGCCGCCGTCGGCCTGCAGCACGTCGCAGTCGATGGTGATCTGCCACTCGCCCATGGCCGCCATGTTCACGCACCCGCGCAGCGAGCGGCCGATCAGCCGCTGGATCTCCTGCGTGCGGCCGCCCACCTCGCGCCGCTCGCGGCGGTTGCGGGTGGTGGTGGCGCGCGGGAGCATCGAATACTCCGCCGTCACCCATCCCTCGCCGCGCCCCTTGCGCCAGGGCGGCACCCCCTGCTCCACCGACGCCGTGCACAGCACCTTGGTGCGCCCGGCGGTGATCAGGCACGAGCCCTCGGCGTACAGCGCCACGCCGCGCTCCAGCGTAACCGGGCGCAGCTCCCCGGGCGCGCGTCCGTCCGCGCGGATGATCAGATCAGCCATCCTCCCCTCCCCTCCTCGCTCGTTCCAGAATCGAAGTCGTCGACCGGCCCGGGGTAAGCGGGATGAGCTCCACGCGCCCGCCGGCGGCCATCACCTCCTCGGCGCCGGCGACCGTATCCACCGTGTAGTCGCCGCCCTTCACCAGCACGTCCGGCAGCAGCGCGGCAATCAGCTCGCGCGGCGTGTCCTCGTCGAACAGCGTCACCGCGTCCACGCAGGCCAGGGCGGCCAGGACGAAGGCGCGGTCCGCCTCCCCGTTCACCGGCCGGTCGCTCCCCTTCCCCAGCCGCCGCGTCGACGCGTCGGTGTTCACGCCGACCACCAGCGCGTCGCCCAGCGCGCGGGCGGCGTGGAGATATTCCACGTGGCCACGGTGCAGCAGATCGAACACGCCGTTGGTGAACACGATACGCCCGCAGCGCTCCCCGCCGAAGCGGTGCAGCATTTCATCCCGCGTCAGGATCTTTTCCGAGGGATCGACGGGCGGCTTCACGGGGCGGCGGGCTCGGGGGACAGGGACGCGCGGATGCTCGACAGGATCTCGCCCGCGCCCTTGGCGAGGAGCGCATCCGCCGCGCGGCGGCCCACGCCCTCGGCGTCATCCACCGATCCCACCTCCTGCACGCGGAGGATGCGGCGGCCGTCCAGGTCCGCGACCAGGCCGTGGAGAACGATGACGCCGTCGTCATCCACCGAAGCCAGCGCGCCGATCGGCACCTGGCAGCCGCCTTCGAGGGAGCGCAGCAGGGCGCGCTCGGCGCGGGTGCAGGCGGCGGCCGCGGGATCGTGCAGCGGGAGCAGGCGATCCAGGACGTCGGGCCGGTCCTCGCGCGCGACGACGGCCAGCGCGCCCTGGCCCACCGCGGGGAGCCACGCCGGCGCGTTCAGGTACTGGCCGATGCGCTCCTCCCAGCCGAGGCGCAGGACGCCCGCGGCGGCGAGGATGATGGCGTCGTAGGCGCCGGCGTCGAGCTTGGCCAGGCGCGTGTTCAGGTTGCCGCGCAGGTCGGTGATGTCCAGGTCCGGCCGCAGCGCCTGCAGCTGCGCCCGGCGGCGGAGCGAGCTGGTGCCGACCTTCGCGCCGGATTTGACGTAGTACAGCCCGCCGCGGCGCCCCGGCGGAAGGATCACGACGTCGCGCGGGTCCTTGCGCGTGGTGATCGCGGCGAGGGTCAGCCCCTCCGGCAAGCGCGTGGGGACGTCCTTGAGCGAGTGGACGGCCAGGTCCGCCACGCCGGAAAGGAGCGCCGTATCCAGCTCCTTGGTGAACAGCCCCTTGTCGCCGATCTTGGCCAGCGGGACGTCCTGGATGTTGTCGCCCGTGGTCTTGATGACGTCGATCTCCACCTGCAGCGCGGGGTCGGCGGCGC
>DASTVC010000824.1:0-16565 GCA_035759295.1 Longimicrobium sp.
TCACCGCCCGCCGGAGCGGCGACGCGCTCGCGCGCCTGGCGGAGCGCTGGCGCCCCGCGCTCGCCGTCCTCTCCGACGGGGAGGTCCCGGCCGGCGCGGCGTCGGCGGGGACGCGCTGGCGCACGGGGCGCGAGGCGCTGCTGGAGGCGGCGACGCACCCCGACGCCGACGTGGTGCTGAACGCGCTGGTCGGCGCCGCGGGGCTGGAGCCCACCTTGGCGGCGCTGCGCGCGGGGAAGCGCGTCGCGCTGGCCAACAAGGAGTCGCTGGTCTGCGGCGGGCCGCTGGTGCTGGAGGCGGCGCGGCGGGGCGGGGGAGAGCTCCTCCCCGTGGACAGCGAGCACAGCGCCATCCTGCAGTGCCTGGCGGGATCCCGGCCGGAGGAGGTGCGGCGGCTGGTGCTGACGGCGTCGGGCGGACCGTTCCGGGAGATGCCGCCGGAGCTGCTGGAGTCGGTGACCCCCGCGGACGCGCTGCGGCATCCCACGTGGGAGATGGGGTCCAAGGTCACCATCGACAGCGCCACGCTGGCCAACAAGGCGCTGGAGGTGATCGAGGCGCACTTCCTCTTCGGCGTGCCGTACGAGCGCATCGAGGCCGTGGTGCATCCGCAGTCCATCATCCACTCCATGGTGGAGATGGTGGACGGCTCGGTGCTGGCGCAGATGGGCTTTCCCACGATGGAGCTCCCCGTCCTCTACGCGCTGAGCTACCCCGAGCGCCTGCCCTACGAGTGCCGCCGCTTCGATCCCGTGGCGGCGGGGACGCTGACCTTCGAGGCCGTGCGGACGGACCGCTTTCCCGCCTTCGCGCTGGGCGTGGAGGCGGGGCGGGCCGGCGGCACGGCTCCCGCGGTGTTCAACGCCGCCAACGAGGTGGCGGTGGCCGAGTTCCTGGCGGGCCGTGCACCCTTTGGCGGCATTGCCCGGGCGATCGCGGACGCGCTCGCCCGCTGGCCCGGCGGCCCCGTGCGCGTGCTGGACGACGTGCGCCAGGCGGACGCGTGGGCCCGGCGCGTCGCACACGAATCCCTTTCCCGGCTGGCCCCGTGCTGACGATTCTCGCGACGCTGATCGCGCTTTCCGTACTGATCCTGGTCCACGAGTTCGGGCACTTCTTTGCCGCGAAGTCGGTGGACATCGCCGCGCCGCGCTTTTCCCTCGGCCTCGGCCCGCGCGTGGCGGGCTTCAAGTGGGGGGAGACGGATTTCGTCATCAGCGCCATCCCGCTGGGCGGGTACGTAAAGATGGCGGGGATGGAGGACGACGAGGGGATGGAGGTGCTGGAGGGCGGCGAGGACGTGCCCCCGGTTGACCCCTCGCGGACCTTCGACGCCAAGCCGCTGTGGGCGCGCGCCTTCGTGATCTCGGCCGGCGTGATCATGAACCTGCTCTTTGCCCTGCTGGCCAACATCGTCGTGGCGGCGGTGGAGGGCGAGGGGTACATCGCCGAGACGCGGCTGGCCCCCGTGACGGGGATCGGCGGCAGCGCGGCGCAGGTGGAGGCGATTCCGGCGGGGACGCGCGTGGTCTCCGTCGGCGGCGAGCCGGTGGCCAGCTGGGACGGCATGCAGCAGAAGCTGGAGGACGCGCCCGCCGGCTCCATCGCGCTCGGGCTGGAGGGCCGCCCCGCGGTGACGCTGCAGCTCCCCGCGCCCGGCGCCTCGCGCGACACGCTGCTGTCCGCGCTGCGGCCGCTGGCGGCGCCGGTGCTGGGCACGCTGGTGCCGGACGATCCGGCCGCGCGCGCCGGGCTGCAGCCGGAGGACCGCATCGTATCGATCGACGGGCAGCGGATCGCCACCTGGACCCAGGCGGTGGAGCGCGTGCGCGCCAGCCCCGGCAAGGCGCTGCGGGTGGAGATCCTGCGCGATGGCAAGCTGAGCACGGTCACTCTCACCCCCCGCGGCGAGCGGGAGCAGGGCGTGCTGGTGGGCAAGATCGGCGCGTCGGAGCAGCCGCCCGAGATCCGCTACCGCCGCGTGGGCGTGGGGCGCACGCTGGCGCTGGGGTGGGAGCAGACGGTGCGGATGGTGGGGCTGCTGCTGAGCACTCTGCGCGACCTGTTCACCGGCGCGCTCTCGCCCCGCAACCTGGGCGGGCTGCTGGCCATCGGCGAGGCGTCGGGGCAGAGCGCGGAGCAGGGGCCGATGACGTTCCTTGCGTTCCTCGCGTTTCTCTCCGTGAACCTGGCCGTGCTGAACCTGCTGCCCATCCCCATCCTGGACGGCGGGCACCTGATGTTCCTGGCCATCGAGGCGGTGCGCGGCCGTCCGCTCTCCCTGGAGGCGCGCATCCGCCTGACGCACGTAGGGCTGATCATCGTGGTCGGCCTGATGCTGTGGGCCAACGGCAACGACGTGGTGCGGCTGGTGGAGCGCTACTTCGGGAAATGAAAAAGAAGGGAACAGGGGACAGGGTACAGGGGAGAAGACCCCTTCTCTGTCCCCTGTAACCTGGCCCCTGTCCCCTTCTTCTCCCCCAAACTATCCCCTGAATCCGTATCACCTGCCCGGGGTTGAACAAAATCCCCTTTCGGTGGTAAAATAAAGGGTTGTTCCGCGGCCCTTTCGAACAAACGTATGTTCGCGCGGGTTCGCTGGTCCCCCCGCGGGCGCCGCCGGTCCGGAGTCGGGCGCCGATCCACCCCATCCACAGCGAGACAGTCGAATGGAACGGACTCAGCTCGAGGCCATCGAGCGTCTCCTTGTTCGTGAGCGTGAGAAGATCCTGCGGTCGCTCGGCCGGTTTCAGCAGCAGTCCAAGCTGAGCCGCGAGAGTGCAGACGCGGACCTTTCCAGCTACTCGTTCCACATGGCCGACCAGGGGACCGACGCGATGGAGCGCGAAAAGTCGTTCCTGTTCGCCAGCAAGGAGGGGCGCTACCTCTACCGCATCGAGGAAGCCCTGCGCCGGCTGTACAAGGACCCCGAAGGCTTCGGCATCTGCCACGGCTGCAAGAACGACATCCCCTTCCAGCGCCTGGAGGCCTTGCCCCATGCGCGGTACTGCCTGGACTGCAAGCTGCGCGAGGAAGAAGAGAAGGCGGCGTAGCTGCAGGGAATGGGAATAGCCGGCAACTGCGAAGGGCGGCTCTCCGGATTGGAGGGCCGCCCTTTGTGTGTTCGGATGATTCGGATGGTCGGTGCGCGGGTGGGGGGGCGCCTCGCCTCGCCACCAGCGGCTAAAGCCGCCGGCTAGAAATGCCATAAGCCCCGTCTCGGCTCGCTACGCTCGCCGAACGGGCTTCACCTGCTCGGGTCAGCGGGGCCTGCGCGACGCGTGGGAAAGGAGCATGGGCACGCGCGACAACCGCGGAAACACACCGCGGCCTGTCGCGACGTTTATCCCCTCTCCCACGCAGTTTGTGGGAGAGGGCAGGCGAGGAACGAGCCGGGTGAGGGCTCCGGCTGATGTCCTAGAACAGCGCCATCTGCGCCGGCAGCCGCAGCTTGCGCAGGCGGGTGACGTCGATGGGCTCCATGGGCGCCTCCTGGCGGGCGACGTCCAGCATCCCGGAGAAGCGGCGCCGGGCCAGCGCCTCGCCGACCACCTCTTTCGCGAGCGATGGGTCGTTGGCTGCCTCGCTCATGTGGGCCAGGACCACGGCGCACAGGCCGTCGTGGAACAGCTCGCCCACCAGCTCGGCGGCGGCGCGGTTGCTCAGGTGGCCGTGGCTGCCGCCAATGCGCGCCTTGACCGACCAGGGATACGGGCTCTCGCGGAGCAGGATCTCGTCGTGGTTGCTCTCCAGCACCAGCAGGTCGCACCCCTGCAGCGCGTGGCGCACGGGCGCCGTCGCGCGCCCCAGGTCCGTGGCGATCCCCAGCTTTTCCCCCGTCTCGCACTCCGTCACCGTCACCGCGACGGGGTCGATGGCGTCGTGTACGGTCAGGAACGGCGTCACGACGAGGCCGCCGATCTCCACCGGCTGGGCGCTGGACCAGGCGCGCACGTCTTCGCTGCCGTCCAGCAGGTCACGGCAGACGTTCTTCGTGAGATCCGTGAGATAGAGCGGCAGGTTCCAGCGGCGCGCGGCCACGCCCATCCCGCGCGTGTGGTCGCCGTGGTCGTGCGTGATCAGCAGCGCCGTGAGCGATGCGGGGTCGCAATCCACCGCGGCCAGGCGGCGCTCCAGGTCGCGGCCGCTGAAGCCCGCGTCCACCAGCAGGCGCGTGCCGGCGGACTCGATCAGCACCGCGTTGCCACGGCTGCCGCTGCCCAGGATGGTGACCTTCAAGAAAGTGCGTGAGTGCGGAAGTGCGTTAGTGCGGAACGACGAGTGCGAAAGTGCGAAGGTGCGAGAGTGCGAAAGTAACAGCGAACGCGGCAGCAATCTACTTCCGCACTCACGCACTAACGCACTAACGCACTTCTGGAAGCCTCCCACGCGCGCCGAAGCTGGCCGGCGGCGGACTCCGAAAGCGTCACCTTGCGGCGCGCCATGGCGCGGCCGGCTACGTCCAGGAACTTGTCTACCCGGTACGCCGTCAGGTCCTCTCCGGTTCCCCAGCTGAAGGGGGGAACGTACTTGGGCGGCAGCAGCGCGCCGTACAGGTTGCTCCCCGCGCCCACCACCGTCCCCGTGTTCAGCAGCAGGCCGATCCCCGTCTTTACGTGGTCGCCCAGAAAGCAGCCCACCTTGATCTCGCCCGTGTCCTTTTCCCCCTCGGGCGTCCACAGGCGTACGGTGCCGTAGTTGTTCTTCAGGTCGCTGTTCGTCGTTTCCGCGCCCAGGTTCACCCACGCGCCCAGGTAGGCGTGGCCGATGTGCCCGTCGTGCGCCTTGTTCACGTAGTTCAGGCACACGCTCTCCGCGAACTCCCCCCGGATGCGGCACACCTCGCCGATAGTGACCGATTCCAGGCTTCCGCCCAGGATCTGCGAGTTGCGGCCCACGTACGCCGGGCCGGCCAAGCGCGTGAATGCCTTCACGGTCACGCCGTCGTCCAGCCAGATGGGGCCGGCGGTGGTATCGAACACCACGCACGGCTCGATGTGGACGCCGTTCCCAAGCACCAGCGCGTGGCCGCCGAACTGGTGGCTCCCCTGCGGCACGGGGCCGAACCTGGCGTCGGGAAAGAGCGCGGCGACGTCGATCGAAACCTGGCCGAAGCTCCCCGACATCAGCTCCCACACGGGCCCGATCATCCGCCCCTCCAGCTCCACCGCGCCGGTGCGGTCCAGGATCGTCGGCGGCGAGTCGAAGAACTCCGGGCTGGGCGCGGGGGTGCCGTCGGGCGCGAACCATCCCGCCACCTCGCCGTCGATGATCACCACGCCCGCGCCGCCGCGCCGCTGCGCCCATATTTCGCCGCTCCCCCACGCGGGCACCGCGCGCGCGGACAGGAACAGCCGGTCGCCCTCTGCTGGCACGTCGGCGTAGGCCAGCACGGGGGGCGCGTCGCCTTCTTCGAAGCCCTGCAGGTGGTCGGCGCCCAGGTGCGCCACGCAGCGCGCGCCGAACACGCGCTCTGCACGGCGGCGGGTGATGAACGCGCCAAAGCGCAGCTCGCCGCCCGGACGCGTGAGCGCGAACGGCTGCCAGCGGCGCGAGACCGCGTCGTCGAAAAGGATCAGGGAAACCATCGAGAAAACAGGCGGTGCTCGAGTGCGTGAGTTTGTGTCCGCAGGGGGGTTGGGACCGAACGCCCCATTCCCTTGCATGATCCAGACTCAAATCGCCGGATCGCGGTCACAGGCACGGGAGCGGTGGATCCAAACGCTTCGCATCAAACCACTTCCGCACTCACGCACTCACGCACTCACGCACTCACGCACTCACGCACTCACGCACTTCCGTCACCCCAGCGTACGGAGGCCCTCCGGCAGCTGCTCCAGCATCTTCTTGAGATCCGGCGCGCGCTCGCGGTCCGCGACGAAGGTCACGCCCGCCGTGCGGACCACCACCAGCCCGTCCACGCCGAACGCGACCACCGGGCCGTCGTCCGCGTAGAGGACGGAGTCGCGGGAATCCACCGCGTACGCCTCACCCAGCAGGACGTTGCCGTGCGCATCCGGCGTGCGGGTGCGCGCGACGGCGTCCCACGCGCCCACGTCGTCCCACGCGAACGTCGCGCGGACGACGCCGACGCGGTCCGAGCGCTCCAGCAGCGCCTCGTCGATGGAGATCGTCGGCGCCACGCGGAAGAACTCGTCCGTGGCGCCTTCGCGCAGCAGGGGGATCAGCTCGCGGAACTCCGGCGCGTGGCGCTCCAGCTCGTCCAGCAGGTCGCCCGCGCGCCAGACGAAGAGGCCCGTGTTCCACAGGTACACCCCGGAGGCCAGGTACCGCTCCGCCGTCTCGCGGTCCGGCTTCTCCACGAACTCCGCGACGGCGTTCCCCGGCTCGGGGTGCGCGTCCGCCTCCAGCGCCTCCAGCGGCGCGCCCATGCGGATGTAGCCGTACCCCGTCTCCGGCCGCGTGGGCGGCGCGCCGATGGTGAACAGGCGCCGGTGCCCCGCCGCCAGCTCCGCCGCGCGGGCGATCAGGGCGCGGAACGCTTCCGGGGGGTGAATGACGTGGTCCGCGTGCAGCGAGACCATCACCGCCTCGGGGTCGCGCCGCTCCAGCTCCGCCGCCGCCCAGGCCAGCACCGGCGCCGTCCCCGCCGCGCGCGGCTCCAGCAGCAGGTTGCCGGGCCCCAGCTCGGGGAGCGTCTGGAGGATCGGCTCCGCCAGGTGCGCGCCGGTGAGCACCCGCAGCCGCTCCTGGGGGACCAGGGGGACGATGCGCTCCACCGTGTCGCGGATGAGCGGCTTTTCCGAGGCCAGAGGCAGGAGCTGCTTGGGGCGGCGCGGCGTGCTGACGGGCCAGAAGCGCGAGCCCACGCCGCCGGCCAGGATCACCGTCCACAGGTGCGGGTTTTCGCTGGTCGAAGCGGCGTCGCTCACGCGTCGTCCTCGCCGTCGCCCGTGGCCGGCCCGCCGAAGATCTCGTCCACGCGCGCCAGCAGCTTCTTGGGGCTGAACGGCTTGGTGAAGAAGTCGGTGGCCCCCAGCTCCAGCGCCTGGCGGCGGTCGGCGTCCTGCCCCTTGGCCGTCAGGATGATGATGGGGGTTTCCTGGCGGTGCGGCAGCTTGCGCGCCTCGGCCAGCACCTCCAGGCCGCTCGCGTACGGCATCATGATGTCCAGCAGCACCACGTCGATGGGCTCCGGCCCCTGCAGCTCGTCCAGCGCGGCGCGGCCGTCGGCCACCAGGGTGACCTCGTACGGGCCCTGCTCCAGCTTCATCTGGATGATGCGGCCGATGTGCGGCTCGTCGTCGGCCACCAGCACGCGGCGGGGGGCCCGGGTGTCGTCTGCGGTCATGCTCGGCGGGAGCAGGGGGGAACCACCGCCCCGGCGGCGGGGTTGTAGGCGCTCACACCAGTCCGGCCAGCTCGCCGCGGCGCTGCGAAAGCTCGCGCAGAAGCGGCGCGAAGCCCGCGTCGCCGCGCAGCAGCACCGCCAGCAGCACCTCGGCGCTCAGCACCGAGACCAGCGCCACCCCGTCGTCCAGGCGAATGACGATGGTGGTGGCGTCGCCCTGGCCCGCCGCGCGCCCCAGCGAGCTGGCGGCGCCGGCGATCCCCGGCACCATGGCGCTCACGGTCTCGGCGTCCAGCCCGGGCCCGCCGGTGTGGGTGATGAGCAGGCCGTCGCGTCCCAGCACCAGCACGTGCTCCACGCCCGGGTGGGCGGCAAGCGAGGCGAGGGCTGTCTCCAGCTGGGCCATTCGGGCGTTCTCCGCTGCGGGGTCCGGGGGTGGTGAGACGGCGGTCAACGTACCCGCCGGGGCTCGCCCTCGTCAACCCTGACGGGGCCCCGGCACCTTGACGCCGCACCCGCCCGGTCCGTAAGGTATCCCCTGCGTCCGCCCCCGCGGCAGGCGCGTTTTTTATCACGCGTCACCCTTTTGCGCACGCGCGCGGGTGGCGCTGCGCTCAGGAGTGGTTCGTGCGCTTTGCCCGTTTGCTCGTTCTGTCCGCCGCCCTCGTCGCCTCGTCGGCCGTGCTGGGCGCCTGCGGTGACGATCCGCTGTTTCCCGACGTGCAGCTCACCACCGACACGGTCACCCTGATCGTGCCCGGCAACCTGGAGCCGTCTGCGCTGGACCTGGCGCGCGCCACGCTGCCCTTCACCCTGCTGCGCCGCCCGGAGCTGGTGCAGGACGCGGCGGAGTGGGACATCGCCCTGCGGCGCACGGCGGCGGGCGGCCTCAGCTTCCTGCCGTTCGACCAGCCCGGCTCGCCGTACCGCGGCGCGGGAATCCGCACCACCACCGACAACTTCGACACCATCGACAAGGCGCCGCGCGCCACCACGGCCTACGGCGACGACCCGGTGCCGGTCACGGCCAACGCCGTGTACCTGTTCCGCTCGCGGCAGTACCCCACCCAGGGCGGCCTGTGCGTGAACTACGCCCGGGCCAAGGTGATCGCGGTGGACGCGGCGGCCGGGACGGCGAAGGTGGCCGTGGTCATCAACCGCAACTGCGACGACGAGCGGCTGCAGGAAGACTGATGCTCGACGTCAAGCTCATCCGGCAGGACCCCGACGCGTTCCGCGCCCGGCTGGCCGCGCGCGGCGCCGCGGCGGACACGGACGCGGCGGTGGACCGCGTGCTGGCGCTCGATTCCGAGCGCCGCGCGCTGGTGGCCGAGGGCGACGGCCTCAAGGCGCGCCGCAACGCCGTCAGCCAGCAGGTCGGTGAGCGCAAGCGCGCAAAGGAGAGCGCGGACGACCTGATCGCCGAGATGGGGGAGGTGAACGCCCGCATCAAGGAGATCGACGCCCGCCTGCGCGAGGTGGAGGGCGAGTCCGACAACCTCCTGCTGCGCATCCCCAACCTGACGTCTCCCGACCTTCCGCTGGGCGGCGAGGAGGCCAACGCCGTCGTCCGCGACTGGGGGACGCCCCGGGAGTTCGACTTCACGCCGCGGCCGCACTGGGAGATCGGGGCGGAGCTGGGGCTGTTCGACCTTCCCGCCGGCGCCAAGGTGGCGGGGAGCGGATTCCCGGTCTACAAGGGGATGGGGGCGCGGCTGCAGCGGGCGCTCATCAACTTCTTCCTGGACCTGCATACGCGCGAGCACGGCTACACCGAGGTGGAGCCGCCCTTTGTCGTCACGCGCGAGTCGATGCAGGGGACGGGGCAGTATCCCAAGTTCGTGGAAGACGGGGACGCGTACGAGCTGCCGGAAGACGGGCTCTTCCTGATCCCCACGTCCGAGGTGCCGGTGACCAACCTGCACCGCGACGAGCTGCTGGAGGCGGACCGGCTTCCCATCGCCTACACGGCGTACTCGCCCTGCTTTCGGCGCGAGGCGGGGTCGGCGGGAAAGGACACGCGCGGGCTGCTGCGGGTGCACCAGTTCGACAAGGTGGAGATGGTGCGCTTCGAGCGGCCGGAGGATTCGGCCGCCGCGCTGGAGGCGCTGACGGGGCACGCGGAAAAGGTGCTGCAGCTGCTCGGCCTCCCCTACCGCGTTCTTCTCCTGGCCTCCGGAGACATCGGCTTCAGTTCGATGAAGACGTACGACCTGGAGGTGTGGGCGCCGGGCGTCGGCAAGTGGCTGGAGGTGAGCAGCGCCAGCAACTGCGGCGACTTTCAGGCGCGGCGGGCCAACATCCGCTACCGCCCGGAGGCCGGCGCGAAGCCGGAGTACGTCCACACGCTCAACGCGTCGGGGGTGGCGCTGCCGCGCACGGTGGTGGCGCTGCTGGAGAACGGCCAGCAGCCGGACGGCTCGGTGCTGATCCCCGAGCCGCTGCGCCCGTACCTGGGGACGGACCGCCTGGTCCGCCCCTGAGCGCGCCCGCGCTCCCGGGGCGCGCCGGCGCGGCGGCCCCTTTCGCCTTCGCGCACGCCATGCGGATCCACGCGCACCCGCGGGCCCGCCCGTGAACCGCCGCCACTGGCCCACCGCGCTGGCCCTGCTGGCGGCGGCCATCCTGGCGTGGTACCTGGTGTACAGCCAGCTGCTGGTTCGCGAGATGCGCAAGGACGCCGAGGTGCACTCGCGCATCGTCGTCCGCGTCCTCGCGGGGCTCAACGACCCCGACGCGGACCTGATCGCCACCATGCTGGGGCTTTCGGGCGACATCCAGCGGTTGCGCGTCCCCATCGTCTACACCGACCTGGACGGCGTTCCCGCGGTCTGGGTGAACCTCCCCTTCGACGCCGTCCAGGGCGACACCGCCGACATGATCCGCGTGCTTGAGTACGCGGAGCGTCTTGCGAAGCACAACCCCCCGATGTCCGAGCCGGGGCTGGGCACCATCTACTTCGGCGACCCGCCCACGGTGCGCCGGCTGCGGGTGGTGCCCTGGCTGCAGGTGGGGGCGCTCGTCGGCCTGCTGGCGGCGCTGGCCTCGGTCATCCGCCACAACGTGCGCACGGAGCGGGAGCGGATCTGGGCTGCCATGGCGCGCGAGTCGGCGCACCAGATGGCTACGCCGCTCTCATCGCTGGCGGGATGGGTGGAGATCCTGCGGCTGCCGGACGAGGACCGCGAAGAGATGGCGTCGCTCCCCGCCGTGGCGGGCGAAATGGAGGCGGACCTGGACCGGCTGGAGAAGGTGGCCCGCCGCTTCGAGTGGATCGGCCGGCCGGTGCAGACGGAGGCGGTAGACGTGCGCACCATGCTGCGGGTGCTGGAGCGCTACGTGCGCGTGCGCCTGCCGCAGCTGGGGCGCACGGTGGAGCTTTCGGTGGACGTGGCCGAGGGAACGCCGCCGATCCTGGGGAACAGCATTCTGCTGGAGTGGGCGCTGGAGAACCTGGTCAAGAACGCGCTCGACGCGCTGGCGGGCTCCGGCGGCACCATCAGCATCGAGGCCGAGGCGCCCGGCGAGCGGCAGGTGGAGATCCGGGTGATCGACGACGGCCCCGGCGTGGTGCACGCCGTCCGCTCCACCCTCTTCGACCCCGGCATCACCACCAAGAAGGGTGGATGGGGCGTGGGCCTCTCCCTGGCGCGGCGCATCGTGGAGGACGTGCACGGCGGCAAGCTGCGCCTGGAGCCCTCGGAGCGCGGCGCGCGCTTCGTCATGGCGCTCCCCGCCGCCCCCGATCCCCAACCCGCCGACCGCGTCGGCCGCCTGCCCTGGGACCGCCTGGCGGCGCGCCGCGTGCGGACGGGCGGGGAGGCGAGTGGGAGCTCCGGAGAGGCGAGCTAGATCGGCGCGAGCCGCGGGCGCCCCCTCCGGGCTCGCATTACTCGCCCACCTCCCCCAAAAAAGACTGGGGGAGGTTAGCTTTGGGGCGGGATCGCGGCGCTTCGATCGGCTCCGAGCCGGCCCCCTCCGCTCGCTTAGGCTCGCACCTCCCCCGAAACTGCCGGGGGAGGTTGGATGTGTGGGGCTGACTGCGGAGTGATTCTGACGACGGGGCGCGGAATGGTGGGCCGCCCCCCTCCCCGGCCCTCCCCCGCAAACAGCGCGGGGGAGGGAGGTGCGACGCACCTTGTCGAAGCGGGATCGAAGTCCACCTCCCCCAGGGTTTTTGGGGGGAGGTGCGAGCCTGAGCGAGTAAGGGGGCGCCCCGCGGACGCAGCTGGATGCCCGTCGTAGCTCTATCGAATTCTCCCCTCTCCGTGAGGAACGAACGGGGAGGGGCCGGGGGAGGGGCACCCCGCGGACGCAGTTCGATGCCGTTCGACGACGCACCGGTTCCGCGGGCTATGCCCTGCAGTTCGATGCCGCAAAAACACGCATGACCGAAAGCAACCTCAGATAGATGGCGTTCGACCTTTCGCACCTGAACCCGGAACAGCGCGAAGCGGCCTCGCACTTCGAGGGGCCGCTGCTGGTGCTGGCCGGAGCGGGCTCGGGCAAGACGCGCGTGCTCACCACGCGCATCGCCTGGCTGGTGGAGGAGATGGGGGTGGACCCGGCCAGCATCCTGGCCCTCACCTTCACCAACAAGGCCGCGGGCGAGATGCGCGACCGCGTCCGCAAGATCCTGGGTCGCGAGCCCACGGGAATGTGGATCGGCACCTTCCACTCCATCGGCGTGCGCATCCTTCGCCGCGACGCGCAGCGGCTGGGGTGGAGCCCCGGCTTCAGCGTGTACGATGCGGACGATGCCGACGGGCTCACCAAGCGCATCATCCGCGACACGCTGCAGCTGGATCCCAAGAAGTGGACCCCGCGCGCGGTGCACGGCGCCATCTCGTCCGCCAAGAACGAGCTGACGGGGCCGGAGACGTACGCCGACAAGGCCCTCGACCCGTTCGAGAAGGTGGTGGCGCAGGTCTTTCCGCTCTACCAGAAGGCGCTGCGCGACGCCAACGCCTTCGACTTCGACGACCTGCTGGTAAAGCCGGTGCAGCTGTTCCGCGACAACCCGCACGTGCTGCGGCGCTACCAGGACCGCTTTCGCATCATCCTGGTCGACGAGTACCAGGACACCAACCGCGCCCAGTACGTCTTCCTGCGCCAGCTGGCCGAGGAGCACCGCAACCTGTTCGTGGTGGGCGACGACGACCAGTCCATCTACGGCTGGCGCGGCGCCGACATCCGCAACATCCTGGACTTCGAGAAGGACTTCCCGGATTCGAAGGTGATCAAGCTGGAGCAGAACTACCGCTCCACGCAGATCATCCTCGACGCCGCCAACCGCGTCATCGAGCAGAACGTCAACCGCAAGGGCAAAACGCTGCGCACCGACCACGTGGGCGGCGAGCACATCACCCTGGTCGAGGCGGCGGACGAGGCCGACGAGTCGCAGTGGATCGCGGAGGAGATCCGCGGCCGGCTGGCCGACAGCCCGTCGCTGGCGCTGCGCAACTTCGTGGTCCTGTATCGCACCAACTCGCAGTCGCGGTCGGTGGAAGAGGCGCTGCGGCGCGAGCGGATGGCGTACCGCGTCATCGGCGGCACGCGCTTCTACGAGCGCCGCGAGGTCAAGGACGCGCTGGCGTATCTTCGGCTGGTGGCGAATCCGGCGGCGGACGAGGCGTTCCTGCGCGTCGTCAACGTGCCCAAGCGCGGCATCGGCGACACCACGGTGGCGCGGCTGGCGGAGCACGCGGCGGCGCGCGGGGTCCCTCTGCTGACCGCGGCGGAGCAGGCGGGGGCGATCGACGGCATCCGCGGCGGGGCGGCCAAGGCGCTGCCCGAGCTGGCGGCGCTCATCCGCAAGTACTCCGCGCTGGCCTCCACCGGCGGGATGGGGCTGGACGTGCTGCTGCGCGAGCTGGTGATGGAGTCGGGGCTGGTGGAGGCGCTCAAGGCGGAGGGGACGGAGGGCAAGGACCGCATCGAGAACCTGGAAGAGCTGGTGAACGGCGCGGCCGAGGTGCAGCGCCGGCTGGAGGAGGAAGATCCGGACCTGATGATGGAGCTGGAAGCGTCGGGCGAGGACGAGAGCGCACGGCCGCTGGACGTGTTCCTGGGCCACGTGGCCCTCGTCGCCGACATCGACCAGCACGATCCCCAGGCCGACGCGGTGTCGATGATGACGCTGCACAACGCCAAGGGGCTGGAGTTTCCCTTCGTCTTCATCGCGGGGCTGGAGGACGGCCTGTTTCCCCTGATGCGCGCCTACGACGAGCCGGCGGACCTGGAGGAGGAGCGCCGCCTGTTCTACGTCGGCGTCACGCGGGCGGAGCGCAAGCTGTACCTGACGCACGCCAAACGGCGGCGGCGCGGCGCGCAGTTCATGGACAGCACGCCCTCGCCCTTCCTGGAGTCGGTGCCGGAGGAGCTTACGGAGGCGCGGCGCACGGCGCGGGTGAACGAGCGGATGTCGTATCAGCAGCCGTGGAAGTCGTCCAGCGGGTACACCACGCGGCGTGAGCGGCTGTTCGGTGGCGCGCCGTCGTGGAAGGCGCCCTCGTCCACCCCGTCGCGCGGCGGGGATGAGGACGAGACGTACCAGGTGGACTACTCCGATTCGCAGGACCTGCCGTCGATGCGCAAGGGCTCGCGCGTGCGCCATCCGTCGTTCGGGGCGGGGACGGTGATGGAGCTTTCCGGCCACGGTTCGGACGTCAAGGCAGCCATCGAGTTCGACAACGTGGGCCGCAAGGTGGTGGTGCTCAAGTACGCCAACCTGGAGCCGGAATGGGAATGATGCACACCGTCCGGTCCTTCGGAAGGACGATGGTGACCCGGCTCGGCCGCGCGGGCGGCGCCGTGCTGCTGGCCGCGCTGCTGGCGGTGAGCGCGACGGCCACGGCGCAGGTCGCTCCGCCCCCGGCGTCCGTCGCGGATGCCGCGCCGCGGGCGGGAGATACGCGCGAGCTGGTGATCCTGGTGCACGGGATGGGGCGCTCGCCGATGTCGATGATGGTGCTGCAGCGGCGGCTGGAGCAGGACGGGTACCGCGTGGTGCAGTTCGGCTACCGCAGCACCCGCGGCTCGGTCGCGGAGCTTGGCGCCGCGCTGGGCCGGCGGGCGGAGCAGCGGATGGGGGATGCGCCGCGGGTGCACTTCATCGGCCACAGCCTGGGCACCGTCATCATCCGGTCGATGCTGGTGCAGGCGCCGCCGGAGCGCACCGGCCGCGTGGTGATGCTCGCGCCGCCCAACCAGGGCTCGGCGTCCGCGGACCGCTGGGCGCCGTGGCTCGGCTGGGCCATGCCGCCGATCCGCGAGCTGCGCACCACGCCCGGGTCCACGGCGCGCACGCTGGCGCTGCCGGCGGGCGCGGAGGTGGGGATCATCGCGGGCTCGCGCGACCACAAGGTGCGCGTCGCGGAGACGTACCTGGAGGGTGCGCGCGACCACGTGATCGTCGGCGGCTTCCACAGCTTTCTGATGAATCGGCCCGACGTGCACCGCCTCGTGGTCCGGTTCCTCCGCGAAGGCCGTTTTTCCCCTTCGCAGGCGCCTGCCGGGTCGAGCGAGTCGCCGGCTCGACGGACGACCGGCTAGCGTGGCGGGACCGGGAGTGTCGGGCGCTCGGGAGAAGACCCGCCGCGGGCTCACGGCGTTCCTGCGGCTGGGCGGCGCGCCCGAGGCGGGGGACCGGCGCGAGCTGGTGTTTCTGGTGCACGGAATGGGGCGCACGCCGCTGTCGATGTGGCTGCTGGGGCGGCGGCTGGAGGGGGCGGGGTACCGCGTGGCGCACTTCGGCTATCTGAGCACGACGGGCACCGTCGGCGACCTGGGTGCGGCGCTGGGCCGGCGCGTGGCGCAGGCGGTCGGCGAAGCGCCGCGGGTGCACTTCGTGGGGCACAGCCTTGGGAACATCATCGTGCGGTGGATGCTGGCGTACGCGCGGCCGGAGCGCGCCGGGCGTGTGGTGATGCTCGCGCCGCCCAACCAGGGCGCCGCCTCCGCCGACCGCTGGGCGCGCTGGATCGGCTGGGCGATGCCCACCATCCACGAGCTTCGCACCGTCCCCGACACCCCCGCCCGCGCGCTTCGCCTGCCCGGTGAGGTGGAGGTGGGGATCATCGCCGGCAGGCTGGACAGCAAGGTGCGTGTAGCTGAGACGCATCTGGACGGCGCCCGCGACCACACCGTCGTCCGCAGCTTTCACAGCTTCATCATGAACCGCGCGGACGTGCACCGCCTCATCTGCACCTTCCTCCGCGACGGCCGCTTTTCTCCCGTTTAGTCCTCCGCGGATCACGCCTTGACCGTGCCCGCAAGGCCTGGCATCCGACGGAGGAACTCCTCCTTCGCCTGCTCTACGGCCAACGGACCAGGGATCCCCTCGCCGCGCTCCAGTTCCGCGATCCCGATGTCGATGTCTGCTCGCAGGGAAGCGAGCCTTGCTTCTTCTTCCTCGGTCACCGGGGAGGGCGCATCCAGAGCGTCGCTGACCACATCTTCAAGGGAGTCGTACTCACCGGATTCGATCCTCGCCGTAATTCGGCGCTCGAGTTCGGGACTCAACGAGAGGGGCATGCGTACTCAAAGTGTGTTCAGAATCAGCCTGATCGAAGGATCTCGCCGGCAGCACCGCGGGGCTGAATAGTGCCGTGTGGCCAACTCCGAGATCGCCGGAACGAGATCCTTCGGTCGCGCGCAAGCGGTTGAGCAACTTCAGTTTCCCCGAGGTGCGCTCCCTCAAAAAATCAATCCCTGGTTATCTGAAAGACCGATTCTAACCCTGACTCACGATGGAATCCTGCCGCGGCGAGACCTGAGCCGGGCAAACACCTCGTCAACCGGTGAGCGGAGGCCGGCATCCAGGGAATCGATTCCCTTCTGAATCTCTCCCCGTAAAGCTTCCAGACGAGTCGCGTACTGCTGGTCCTCCCGTGAAAGGGCTCGCAAAGCGGCAAGCAAGACCTCGTCCGCCGACTCGTAATTCCCGGACTCGAGTTTTTCCTCGATCAGGCGCACGGTTTCAGGCTGCAGCGAGAGGGACATCAGGCTCCATGGGTTGGCGTGGCTTTCCCCCGTTAACGGCCCGAATCCTAAATAGTCCTACCCCGGTTGTCAATTTCGTCCACTTTACGCCGCGATGGAGACGCATCAGGCAAAGAGGCCGGCGGCTCGTGACGAGCTGTCGGCCTCTGCATCCATCCGCATCCCGCCAACTACGGCTCAACCCGGCGCCGCGGGCTCCACGGTCGCGCGGCCGCTCCGGAACCGGGCCGCGAGGCGGGCGGGCCACGCC
>DASTVC010000825.1:0-25268 GCA_035759295.1 Longimicrobium sp.
CTCGCTACGCTCGCCGAACGGGGCTTCACCTGCTCGTGAGGGGCCGTGTCCCTCCCGTCTCGCCCAGGATTGTCATTTCGAAGGAGCGCCGCAGAGAGTTGTCGGCCCCTCCAGAGCCGGCGCGCGACTGAGAAATCTACCATCGGGATGCTCGAGGCCCGCGGAGGCGCGACAATGCCGCGGCTACAGTCCGCGCAGGCGGACTTTGCGATGTTCCAGCGGCGAATTCATTCGCTCCCGCGGGCCGACGGCGCGTTACTCAATCAGACCAACGTCACGCAGCATCATTCCGCCCCCCGCCCCCTTACGCCGGCGCGAGATCCACGCGGTTGCGGCCGCGCTCCTTGGCGCGGTAGAGGGAGTCGTCGGCGCGGCGGGAAAGGGCGGCGAAGTCGTCGTCGGCGGGGGCGCGCTCGGCGACGCCCACGCTCACCGTCACCCGCAGGGCAGGGTCTACCTCGGCCCAGTCCAGGGCCTCCACGGCGGCGCGCAGGCGCTCGGCGATCTCCATCGCCCGCCCGGCGTCGGCGTGGGGAAGGACGACGACGAACTCCTCGCCGCCGGTGCGGCCGATGACGTCGTCGTGGCGCAGGGCGGCGCGGCAGGTCTGGGCCACGCGCCGCAGCACCACGTCGCCGGCCTCGTGGCCAAAGGTGTCGTTGATGCGCTTGAAGTGGTCCACGTCCAGCGCCAGGATGCTCACGGGCTTCTCACTCCGTTTGGCATCGACCAGGCGCTCGTGGGCCACCGCCAGGAGGTGGCGGCGGTTGGGAAGGCGGGTGAGCTCGTCCGTCATCGCCATGGTCCGCAGCAGCCGTTCGCTCTGCACGTGCCGCCCCACCAGCACCGCCAGGATCCCCATGATCACCACGCTCAGCGCGATGATCACGGTCTGCAGCCGGCGGATGCGCGCCACGGTGGCCAGGCGCTGCCCGCGCAGCCGGTTCTCCAGCGTGAGGGCGCGATTCTCCGCCTCCTTCTTCTCCGTGTCGAACTGTACGCGCAGCCGCGAGGTGTGCTCTTCCTTCAGCTGCTCCGCCAGCGCCTGCTGAAGCCGCAGCTGCGTTCCGCGCGCCTCGTACGCGCCGCGCCAGTCGCCGGTGGCGGCGAACGCCAGCGCCCGCTCGTCGTGCAGCTTTTCCAGAAAGCGCGTGTTGCCGGTGGAGTCGAAGTGCACCCGCGCGGCCTCCAGATCCGCCAGCGCGTCCGCCGGGCGGCCCGCGGCGCGCAGGGCGGTGCCGCGCGACAGGCGCGCGCGCGCCTGTCCGTCCACGTCGGCCGTGCGCACGTAGTACGCGAGCGCGGCGTCCAGCCAGGGAAGCGCCTCGGCGGGGCGCGCGGTTTTGGTGAGCGCGATGCCGATGGAGCGCTCCACGGTCGCGATCTCGCTGCTGTCGCCGCGCTGCCGCTCCAGCGCCAGCGAGCGGCGGTAGTATTCCAGCGCGGCGGCGGGGTCGCCCTTGCTCTCCAGCGTGGTGCCCAGGTTGAAGTACGTGGTGGAGATCTGCGCCGTACTCCCCGCGGCCTGGTGGATGGCCAGCAGCTGGCGGTAGTACTCCAGCGCCTTGTCGTACTCGCCCACGCGCCGGTCGGCGTACAGGTTGGCGATGGCGTTCAGCGCGCGCCGCTCGCTGGTGGGCTTCTTGAGCCGCACGTACAGGTCGTGCGACTCCGTCAGGTCGGCCAGGGCGCCGCCCATCTCGCCACGGTAGTATCGCAGCTCTCCGCGCAGGATCAGGGCGTCGGCCAGCAGCTGCGCGTCGCGCAGGCGGCGCCCCTGGGCCACGCCGATCTCGTACTCCGCAGTCGCCTCGTTCATACGCCCCGCGCTCTCATGGGCGTAGCCGCGGCACAGGCGCAGATCCGCCTGGGTGCGGGCGTCGCCGGCGCGTTCCGCCTCGGCCACGCCGGCCGACGCCACGGCGACGAGCGAATCGGGATCCGCGGTGCGGAGCAGCAGCCAGCACCGCAGGCCCAGCGCCTTCATCCGCACCGGGCGGTCCGCGGGCGCCCGCAGCAGGGCCAGCGCGCGTTCCACCGTGGGGAGCGCCGCCTCGTCGCCCGCCGCCTGCAGCCGCTCCGCCTGCTCGAACAGCGTGCGCCCGTTCTGCGCCGCGGGCTGCGCCGAGAGCGGAGCGCGGGAAAGCAGGCCAAGGAGAAGGACGGCGGGGAGGATGCGGATTCTCATGCAACGTCGAGCGGGGGGAGCGCCGGGCTGAACATCCGGCGGCGACGGACAAGATTGCGTTTTCCCGCGCGGATGGGAAGGTTTGGGAGTCTCGCCCGCGCCCGCCGCCACGGGTTGAAGCCCGCGGCCAGGACGGCCATAAGCCCCGTCTTTGCTCGTTCCTCGCAAACCGGGGCTTCACCTGCTCGCGTGGGCCAGGCCCGCCGTGACCCCGGCACGGTGCGCCGCCGACTCCGAAGGATGTCCCGCGGTTTGGGCGCACACTGCACTGGCCCGAACACAAGGGCCGCCAATCCGCGAAGGCGGATTTCGTGTAGTTGTTGCCGCGAATTTATTCGCCCTTTGCGGTGGGCCGCACGAAATCATCAGACCGCAACGACCATCACTCTCTCCCGCTGTCCACATCCACCGAAAACCCAGGAATCGACCGATGGCTTCTCCTCTCGCGGGCAAGGTGGTGCTGATCACGGGCGCGGCGCGCGGCATCGGCGCGGAGACGGCGCGGCGGGTGGCGGCGCGGGGCGCGCGCGTATCGCTCGTCGGGCGCGAGCCGGAGCTGCTCGCCGCCGTGGCCGCGGAGCTGGGGCCGGGGCACCTGTGGCACGAGGCGGACGTGACCGACCAGGCGGCGCTGGACCGCGCCGTCGCGGGGACGGTGGCCGCGCTGGGCGGCATCGACGTCGTGTTCGCCAACGCGGGAATCGCCAGCAACGGCACCGTGGCGGTTACGCCGGTGGAGGCGCTGGTGCGGACCATCGAGGTGAACCTGATCGGCGTGGTGCGGACGATCAGCGCCACCCTGCCGCACGTGACGGAGCGCCGCGGCTACTACCTGCTGATGTCGTCGGCGTCCGCGCTGGCGCCGCTGCCGGCCATGGCGCCGTACTCCGCCAGCAAGATCGCCGTGGAGCAGTACGGCAGCGCGCTGCGGATGGAGGTGGCGCACAAGGGCGTGGCCGTGGGCGTGGCGCATCCGTCCTGGATCGACACGGACCTGGTGCGCGACCAGCAGCGCGAGCTGCACAGCTTCAACGCCACGCTGCGTACCCTTCCCGGCCCCTTCGGCAAGGTGACGCCGCTGGCGGATTGCGTGGACGCGCTGGTGGACGGGATGGAGCGCCGCCGCCGCAAGGTGTTCGTGCCGAAGAGCCTGGCCCCGTTCTCCGCCATCCGCCAGTTCTTTACCAGCCCCATGGCGGAACGCGCGACCCTGAAGGCCGCCGCCCGGACGGTTCCCCGGCTGGAGGCCGAGATCCTGGCCCTGGGCCGCGCCTTTGGCGAGCACAGCGTGGGGAACACGGACGTGCCGGAGCGACCTGCTCGCACGTAGCGGCACGGACATCGTGGCTCGGCCGCCTCGCGCCGGAGGCGTAAACGTCCCGTCCAGCGAATTCGGCAGGGGAACAAACGGTGGCCTGAGACACGGAGCGAATGCGGGGGCGTCTGCGTGCCTGATGGCGACAATCCGCGAGCCTGCGATGCGCTTCATCGGCGGCGTGGAGCGCGCAGGATCAGACGCCGGCAATTCCAATTTTTTGATGGAGGCTGCACGCCCGATAGTGTAACGTAGAGTTGCTACGGCGTATCATTTCGTTCCACTTAGGGATCACAACTTTCGATTTTTTGATCACACGATAGATTCTCGTTGCGTCCGTGCGGAGAGCCACCCATATTGTGCCACGCACCGCTGCTACGGCCCTGCTACGCCGTCCTCCAGGTGCCCGTCACCGGGCGCAGCTCGGCCCGCCTTCGGACCCCCTTTCTGGAGAGCATCGCGTGATCCATCAATCCAGACTCCGCCGGCTGCTGCCGGGAATGCTCGGCGCCGCCGCCCTGGGCACGGTGATCGTGGCCGCACCGGGCGCCGCCGGCATCGTCCAGGGTGCGCCGCGCCACGCCGCGGCGTCGATCGACGGCATCGCTCCCGCCGACACCCCCCGCCTGCGGCTGCCGGCGATGCCCGCCCCGCGCTACGAGGATTCGCTGCGCGACCCGCTGGTGGTGCGGGCCGTGAACGGGGTGCTGAACGCCACGCTCGAGGTGGACACGGCCACGCTTGCCGTTCCCGACAGCGGCGGGCAGCAGATGCTGAACCTGCGGGCCTTCCGGCTCACCGCCACCACCGACCCGGAATACGGGCTGAACGATCCGCGGTTCACGTCGCGGTTCCCCGGCCCCACCTTCCGGGTGCAGCGCGGCGACCTGGTGAGGATCCTGCTGGTGAACGAGCTTCCCCAGACGGGGCCGCAGGACTCCGACGAGGCCTGCATCCAGCCCACCGTCACGCTGCCGGTGGAGATCCCCGACATCTACCAGTCCTGCTTTCACGGCCCCAACCTCACGAACATCCACTACCACGGGATGCACGTGACCTCGGACAGCACGTCCGACGCGGTGGGCGACGACGTGCTGCTGGCCATTCCCCCCGGCACCAACCTTCAGTACTCGTTCCGCATTCCGCAGAACCAGTCGCCGGGAACGCACTGGTATCACCCGCACAAGCACGGCTCCGTGGCCCTGCAGGTGACCAACGGAATGGCCGGCTCGTTCATCGTGGAGGACACCGCCGCCGGGCTGGACTCCATCGTCAAGGCGCACCACATGGTCGAGCACGTGGTGGCGGTGCAGCAGGTGGCGGAGACGCTGGGCCTGTTCGGCGGGCAGGGGCTGGACAGCTCGCCGCCCCTGGTGAACGGGCAGTACCAGCCCACGGTGTACATGGCCCCGGGCGAGGTGCAGCGGTGGCGCATCATCAACGAGAACACCACCAAGACCAGCAAGACCTTCGACATCGGGTTCTACGACTATCCCAACAAGGACGAGCCCGCCCTGTTCGACATCGCCCGCGACGGCGTGCAGTTCGCCCCGGGGAACTACGATTCGCAGCACCCGGACCTGAGCCTGCACATGGCGCCGGGGCAGCGGCTGGACGTGTTCGTCCGCGCGCCCATGCAGGAGGGCGTGCACCTGTTCGAGGTCTCGCACGACGGCGGCGCGGGCCGGGAGTCTCGCGATCCCACCCTTCCGCCCGACGTGGACCTGATCAACAACAACAACTCCGTCGAGGCCGACGCGCCGCCCGTGGTGGTGATGAAGGTGGTGGTGGACCGCAGGCTGGCCGGCCGCAACACGTACCTGCCCACCTCGCTTCCCCCGCAGCTGCCGTTTCTGCAGGGCGCGCTCCCCGCGGCGCACGACACCGCGGTGGTGGTGTTCACGGACTCGCTGTTCCGTAATCCCACCCAGTTCTACCTGGGAAGCCACCTGAACCCGTTCCAGCGGTGGAACGACAACACCGTGTTCGTGCCGTCCAACGTCGCCGGGGCCGACATGCCAATGGTGCTGGACTCGACGCAGACCTGGAAGGTGGTCAACAACAGCCATGAAGCGATCAACCACCCCTTCCACATCCACATCAACCCGTTCCAGGTGAACCAGGTCGTCTACCCGCTGGGCACCAACGACCCGTTCTACCAGACGTACGAGCAGCTGAACGCCGCGGCCCGGCGGGGAACGCCCATCTGGCTGGACGTGCTTCCGCTGCCGCTGCCGCGCACCGACACCACGTACCAGCAGAACGGCAGCAAGGTCGACACGGTGCTCACGCGCGTGGAGGCGTATGCCGTAATCACGCAGAAGTACGACGACTTCGAGGGATGCAGCGACCCCAGCTGCGGCCCGCCCATTGGCTACTTCGTGATGCACTGCCACATCCTGGGCCACGAGGAGCGGGGGATGATGCAGGTGCTGGAGGTGACGAGGACCGGAGAGCCGGTCTCGCCGCCCGAGGGCCACGTGGGCCCCAGCCACGGCCACGGCGCCCACCAGCCCGCACAGGGAAGCGGCGGCGGCCAGGGCACCGGCGGCGGACGCGGGAATGGCGGCGGACAGGGTCGAGGCGGCGGAGGGGGAGGCGGCGGACAGGGCCAGCCCCAGGCGCCGCAGCTGGAGCACCGGCACTGACGGCCCGCAGCCCCTGGCGCGGACCCCGTGACTGACGGATCGCGGGGAACGCGGAGGAAAACAGCGAGGACGCGGGAACGTTCCAGTTCTCCGCGTCCTCGCTGCGTTGATGCCATCGGCCGCGCCCCATACCAAAAAGCGGACGGTGTCATTCTGAGGGAGGCGCGCACCCGGTCCTTTCCGATTGCACCATCACCCGTGCGCCGACCGAAGAATCTCTACGATGGGCGCACGGTCCTGTCGGCTACGTCTGCCTCGGCGCGAAAGGCCCCGCCCGTTTCCGATAAAGACTCTTCGGTCGGCGCAGTGGCTTCGGGCGAGGGGGACGGTCTCGCGCGGCGCCTTCCTCAGAATGACACCGAGCTTCCGACGCAGTCTTTTGCGGATTCGGGTAATCTGCGTTCCTCTCTTTCTCTGTATGGAAACGCTCTGGACGGGCCGCCAGCCAAACAAACTCCTGCTACGAGCTTGCGAAGCAGAATCGTTGCGTCCTCACGGAAAGACACCCATATTCTGCCTGATTGTACCGAGACGAGGAGCACGTTCCTCCGCCGCAAGTCTGCTCCTCCGTCCCACCGTGCCCGACCCCAGGCGCAGTCCGGCCAGCCCCTGAAACCCGCCGTACTGGAGAGCTCCCGATGACCGAACACCGTGTTCCGGACCCCCCGCAGCTCCGCCGTTTTGTAAGGGACCTCGCCGGCGTGGCCGCGCTGTCGGCGGCGATCGTCGCCGGGTGCACGCCGGGGCTGGAGCCGGGGCCGGTGATCCCGGCCACGGCCACGCCCACCCCCATCGTCAACCGTCTCTACCAGGACTCGCTGCGCGATCCCCTGGTGGTGCGGTCGGTGAACGGCGTGCTGAGCGCCACGCTGGACGTCTCCATCGCCGATCTCACCGTCACCCGCGACGGGGCCATCGAGCCCGACACCGTGATCCGGGACACGGTGACCACGGACACCATCCCGCTGCGCGCCTATACGCTGGCCGCCACCACCGACCCCGCGTACGCGCCCAACGATCCGCGGTTCACGCCCCGCTTTCCCGGGCCCACCTTCCGGGTGCGGCCGGGCGACCTGGTGCAGATCTGGCTGCGGAACAAGCTTCCGCCGCCCGTGAACCCGTCCAACGACAACGACGTCTGCATGTCGTACCCGGCGGCGTCGGACACCGCCAATCCGCCGGACATCTTCCAGGACTGCCTGCACGGCCCCAACTACACCAACATCCACTATCACGGGATGCACGTTACCCCCGACAGCACCTCCACGGTGATCGGTGACGACGTGCTGCTGGCCATCCCGCCGGGCGACAGCATCCTGTACTCGTTCCGCATCCCCATGAACCAGTCGCCCGGGACGCACTGGTACCACCCGCACAAGCACGGCTCGGTGGCGCTGCAGGTGGCCAACGGGATGTCGGGCGCCTTCATCGTGGTCGATACCACCACGGGCGTGGACCGCTTTGCGGCGCAGTTCAACATCCGCGAGCACCTGATCGCCTTTCAGCAGATCGACACGGCCGTGGGCCTGCTGCACGGCGACCAGGTCAACATCCTGGACAAGGTGCCGCCGCTGGTGAACGGGCAGAACTATCCGACGATCTACATGGCCCCGGGCGAGGTGCAGCGCTGGCGCATCGTGAACGAGAACGTCACCAGCAACACCAAGACGCTCGAGTTCCGCTTCGAGGACCGTCCCGGCCAGGAGCCGGTGGTGGTAGAGGTGGCGCGCGACGGCGTGCAGTACGCCCCCATCAACATCGCGCAGGGCAACGACTCGCTGCTGCTGGTGGCGGCGGGGAACCGGCTGGACGTGTTCGTGCAGGCGCCGCTGAACAACGGAGAGCACCTGATGCGGGTGCGCCACATTTCGGGCGCCAGCCTGCAGACGCGCCGCCAGTCCGTGCTGCCGCTGGCCCTGGCCGCCGGCCGGCGCGGCAACCAGATCACCAGCAACGACTACCGGGTGTTCCGGGTGGTGGTCGATTCCGCCCTGGCGGGGCGGGCGGGGAGCAGCCGGGGGCTTCCGGGGAGCGTGCCCAACCTCTCGGCCTTCCTGGGATCGCGCATTCCCGACGCGTCCGCGTTCCTGGGCGTGGACCTTCCGGCGGCGAGCGACACCGCGGTGGTGGTGTTCACCGACAGCTGGCACCCCGGCAGCTACCTGCAGCCCACCCAGTTCTACCTGGGGAGCGCGACCAATCCCTCGCAGCGGTTCAACGACACGGTGGTCTTCATCCCGTCCGACGTGCACGGGACCTCCATGCCCATGTACCTGGATTCCACGCAGACGTGGAAGGTGGTCAACAACAGCCCCAACCAGATCAACCACCCGTTCCACATCCACATCAACCCCTTCCAGGTGGACTCGGTCTACGCCCCCTACGGCGCCAACGATCCCTACTACGCGCTGTACCAGGAGCTGAACGAGGCCTCGCGAAGGGGATCGCCCATCTGGATGGACGTGCTTCCGCTTCCGCAGCCCACCGTGGACACCTCGGGGGCCGTGATCGACACGGCGTACGCGTTCATCACCCAGCGCTACGACCGGTTTACGGGGTGCAGCGACGGCAAGTGCGGCCCGCCCACCGGCGACTTCGTGATGCACTGCCACATCCTGGGCCACGAGGAGCGCGGGATGATGCAGGTGCTGCGGATTCAGGATCACGGGCAGCCGACGGCGCGGGCACCGGGCCAGGGCGGCGGCGGACCGGCGCAGCAGCGGCAGGATCCGCAGCCGGAGCACCGACACTGACGGCGCCGGCGCGTGAGCCGGACTCCGTGACGGAGTGATCGCGCGGAGGATGCGGAGGAAACGAGAGGACGCGGAGAGCGGTTCCAGCTCTCCGCGTCCTCGTTCGTAGACGGCAGGCGCCAGGCAGGTGGGCCGGGCCCGGCGCATGGAACCGTGGCCCGGTGCAGTCAATCAGCAGGGCGGAGGACTCAGGCAGTTCTGAATCCCCGAGGGTCTGCAGGCGGAGAGGCACTGGCTCAGGATAAACGTGCCGACCTGTGCTCCCTCAACGGTGCCGCGAGCGCCGCCGGGTGATTCCACCTCGAACGATTCAACCGACAACGATTCGACGTCGAGCATCAACTTCTTCATCGTGTGCTCCCGGGTGAGGATTCCGAAGGATGAGGGACGATATCCCGCCCATGTTAATCACCTATTCAGACAATATCCATACTCGCAGGAACACGACTTGCGGCGACTCGCTCTTGAATCTTCCCCTTCACTCCTCACGTGGAGAAACCCATGTACAAGATCAAGCTGGATCCCGAACGACTGCAGGTAGAAAGCTTCGATACCGCTGCCGCGGATGGCACGGAGCGTGGCACCGTGCACGGCCACTGGAGCCAGATCGGCACCTGTGACGGCCGCGTGGCGACGTGTCAGTACGGCGGCAGCTGCGGCGCCGGCTGCGCCACCCGCAGCGGCTGTACCCAGCTGGACTGCGTGTAAGGGGCCCTCACCCCCGCCAGGCCTTTCGCTCGTTCCTCGCGACGGCTGGCGACCCCTCCCCCAAACTGCGGGGGAGGGGTGGTGTAGGCATCGGGCACACACCGAGATCAACTGTCGGGAGAAGCTACGCCGCGGCGGAGGGAACGAGCGCGCGTGGAGCGGGGGCCCCGCGCAGCAGGCCGTGAGTAGAGAGATCTTCGTCCACGTCAGGCCAGTGGATCCCGAATCCTCCGCCCGCGATCCGCCAGTTGGCCCGCTGCTCCGCAGTCGCATGCAGCAGGCGCGGATACCACACGAGCGGCACGGAGATGGTGCGTCCGTCGATCAGATCCACAGAGAGCAAATCCTCCGTGATCCGCACGTCCTTGATGCGCTCGCCTGCCTTGAGCTCCGAAGTGCCCATACTCGAACTCCTGAATCGATTCCGGCTCTGGCTCTTCCCGGCTGCGGACGCGCAATCGCCTGGATCGCCGCACGCACCCGGGCCGCCCAGTCCGCGCAGGCGGACTTCGTGACCTTCCAGCCGCGGTTTCAACCGCCGAGACAATGCCGGCGGAAACGCGCCACTCCCGCACTCCCGCACTCCCGCACCTCCTCCCCCTACTCCGCCCGCTTCAGCTCCGGAATCCGCCACACGACGATCACCGTGATCAGCCCCAGCACCGCGATCCCCCAGAACACCACGTGCAGGCTGTCCGCCAGCCCGGTGCGCAGCAGCGCCAGCACGTCCGCGCTCAGCTGGGCGGCGCGGGGGGCGGCCTCGCTCATCAGGTCCTGGATGCTGTCCAGCGACACGCGGCCCTCCAGCCCCTCGCGCCCCAGGTAGCGCGCCATCTGGTAGTTCAGCACCCCGCCGAACAGCGCCGCCCCCAGCGCGTTGCCCAGGATGCGCATGAGCATGTTGCTGGCGGTGGCCACGCCCCGCTGGTTCCACGACACGCTGCTCTGGATGGCCACCAGCGTGGTGCTGTTCACCAGCCCCATCCCGATGCCGATGATGAACGAGCCGATCCCCGCCGGCACCGGCCCGCGATGCGCCAGCGTGGCGATGACCAGGCTGCCGACGAACAGGCAGACCCCGCCCACGCGCACCAGCCTCGGCACCCCCAGGTCGATGATGTGCCGCCCCGCGTAGAACGCCGCCATCGGCCACCCCAGCGTCATGGACGACAGCGCGAATCCCGCCAGCAGCGCCGACCCGCCCAGCACCCCCTGCACGTACGTCGGCAGAAAGGTGATCAGGCCGATCATCATGATCCCCGACGTGAGCGTGGCCACGTTGGCGTAGCGGATCAGGTCGTTCCCCCACAGCTCCATGTGCATCAGCGGGTCCGGCGCGCGGCGCTCCTGCCGGATGAACAGCACCAGCGCCACCACGAACGCCGCGAACAGCGGCAGCACCGCGCGCAGCCCCCACGCGCTGGCCTGCGTAAGCCCCAGCATCAGCGACCCCACGCCGGCCAGCAGCAGCGCCGCGCCCGCGTAGTCGATGCGCCGCGCCTCGGGCTCCACCCCCTCGTGCAGGTAGATGACGATCAGCGTGATGGCCGCGACCCCGAACGGCAGGTTGATCCAGAAGATCCACGGCCAGCCGATGCTGTGCACGATCAGCCCGCCCGCCAGCGGCCCCAGGATGGACGACGCCCCCCACAGCCCGCTGATGTACCCCTGCACCTTGCCCCGCTCTTCCAGCGGATACAGGTCCGCCGCCAGCGTGGTGATCACCGGCTGCACCGCCCCCGCGCCCAGCCCCTGCACGAAGCGGAAGGCGATCAGCGTCCCCATGGTCCCCGCGAAGCCGCAGGCCACGGAGCCCAGCAGAAAGATGGCGACGCCGCCGATGAACACCGGCTTGCGGCCCACCAGGTCCGAGAGCTTGCCGAAGATGGGGATGGTGACCGTCTGCACCAGCAGGTACGACGAGAACACCCAGCTGTAGAGCTCGAACCCGCCCAGCTCGGCCGAGATGCTGGGCATGGCGGTGGCCACGATGGTGACCTCGATGGCCGACATGAACATCGCCAGCAGCAGCGCCGTGAACACCAGCGTGCGGTGGGTGGTGGTTTCCTTCACGCGACGGTCCGTTCCCGGTGGATGAGGGGGTGCGGCAGGCTCCGGCGAGCCGCCGCGCGACCCAAGATCGGGCCCCCCGCCGCTCTCCGCCACCGGGGGATGCCCGCGCGGGCCGGGTGCACCGGGCATACCGCACCCGGTTCACGCACCGCCCGCCGGAAAACGGCGAAGGGGGAGGGCCAGGCGGCCCTCCCCCTTCGCGAACGTCACCGGAACGAGCCCGTCAGGTACGCGGCAGCGTCTCGTTGCTGGGCAGCGGCAGCCAGGTGGCGATGGCGCTGGCCGCGCCGCCGGACCGCTTGGTCGCCATGGCCTGCAGCTGGCTCAGCATGCCGAAGCGGCGGTAGTCGTTCCACGAGTGCGCCCCCTCGAACAGCAGCGAGTAGCGGCGCTCGTACAGCAGGGCATGGATGAACGCGTAGTCGTTGGCCGGCTGCGCGATCGGCGCCAGTCCGCCCGAGTACTGGCGAATCGAGTTCAGGTCCGCCATGGCGCCCGCCTTGTCACCCGTGAACCACCGGGCCTCGGCGCGCAGCAGGATGAGCTCCTCGTTGCGGATCATGGGGATGGGCGACGACAGGCCCCCGGACCCGTAGAACGGCCGGTTGTTGTAGATGGTGAAGCGCAGGTTGCTGCCCAGCGACGACACGATGGTCAGCGAGCCCGGCTCCGTCTTGTAGCGCACGCGGGCGTCCAGCACCCCGCCGTTGCTCTGGGCCAGGTCCACCAGCGTGCTGTCGGCCACCGTCTTGCCGCTGGGGTCGTTCAGCGAGTTGGGCGTGTCGCCCGCGCCGGAGCTGAGCGTCTGGTACACGCCGTAGTTCAGCCGCGTGCGGTCCGTCATGGGGTCCGCCGTGGCGATGTCGGGGTTGATGAACGACTGCGACAGCGCCGTGAGCGCGGCCTGGTAGTTGGCCGCGACAAAGGTGGCCGAGTCCAGCGCCACCCGGGCGCGGTTCACCTCGATGCGCGCCTTGAGGGCGCGGTTGAACTTGATGAACTGCGCCGGCGTGTCGAACCCGAACTGCGTGATCCCGGACGGCATGGCGAACGGGAACTCCGCCCCCGCGGCCGTCAGGTCCGTGCGCCCCTGGTCCAGCAGGGTGCTGATGAACGCCATGGCCTCGGCCCGCGACACGATGGGCGCCGGGTTGGTGATGGAGTCCAGGGCGATGTCCACCATCACCGGGATCTCCTCCCGGGTGACGAGGATCTGCATGTAGTCCAGTGCCTGGATGGTCCGCGCGAAGCCCCGGATGGCGGCTTCGTCGGCCGCCGGCAGGGCGATGTTGGCATGGTCCAGCGCACGGATCAGGATATTGGCCGTGCGGATGTTGCGGTACGGGGTGGTCCAGTACGAGCTGCCCGTGAAGTTGGTGGCGCGCGGGGTGCCCGCGTACAGGTTGCGGACGTAGCGCGACTCGTTGGGATCGAGGAAGTACCCCTCGCGGCCCAGGTGCCCGCCCCACAGCACGTACGTGTCGGCGTCCTCCCGGGTCCCCTGCAGCACCCCCGTGGCGGCGGCCAGCACCGTGGCCTCCGTGGGGTTGGTCAGCAGGTCGTCCAGCGGGGGGTTCTGGTAGTCGGGGACCGTCAGGTCTGAGCAGCCCGCCACGGCGGCCACCAGGGCCGCCGCCGGGAAAAGTGCGCGAATACGCATGGATGCCCTTGTCATGGGTGTGCCGGCGTCAGAAGGTCACGTCCAGCCCCAGCCAGATGCTGCGGCTGGGCGGGAAGGGCGTCACGTCGATGGAGCGGCCCACGCCGCGGTTGCCGAAGTTGCTCACCTCGGGGTCCAGCCCCGTGTACTCGCTCCACGTCTTGAAGTTGCGGGCGCTCAGCGTGAGCCGCGCGCCGCTGACGTTGTTGCCCACCCGCGACAGCAGGCTCCCCGGCAGCGCGTACGACAGCGATACCTCGCGCAGCTTCACGTAGCTGGCGCTCTCGGCGTACTGCGTCACGCCCTCGGCCTGGCGCGCCGCGCGCTCCGAGCCCTCGCAGGTCTCGGAGGTGTTGCACGCCGTCCAGTCGGCGCCGTTCTGCGAGTCGTCGTAGTACGACCGGGTCAGGTTCGCGACCAGCCCGCCGTGCGCCCAGTCCACCAGGGCGTACAGCCCCACGGGGCCCACGTTCACCTCGTTGCTGAACCCCATGCGGAAGTCGGGGTTCACGTCGCCCAGCACCCGCTCGATCCCGTTGCCGTCTGCGTCCACGTCCAGGATCCACATGGCGGTGGGCGACTCGCCCTCCTTGATGCGGAAGCCGCCGTAGTCGAAGCCGAAGTGGTTGCCCGGGTTGTACTGGGTAAGGAACGCCAGCTTGGGGTTGTCGCCGCCCAGGTCGGTCACCTTGGCGCGGTCGGCCGCAAAGCTCACGCGGGTAAGCCAGGTGGTGGTGCCGCGCTGCACCGGCGTGGCCTCGAGCAGGGCCTCGACGCCGCGCACCCGGTAGCTGCCGCCGTTGATGCTCAGCGCGCCAAAGCCGCTGGACGGGGCCAGCGGGGGCGAGATGATGAAGTCGCTGATGACCTTGTTGTAGCCGGTCAGCTCCAGCCGGGCGCGGCCGCCCGCCATCACCACGTCAACGCCGCCCTCCAGCTCGGTGTTGCGCTCCGGGTGCAGGTCGGGGTCGCCCACGGCGCCCTGCACGCGCAGCCCCAGCACGCCCTCCAGGTTGCGGCCGCCCAGCGCCGGGGTGTAGCGCTGCGCGTAGAAGGGCAGGTTTCCGCTGCTGCCGAACGCCATGCGGAACTTGACCTCGTCCACCCGGTTGAACGGCGAGTCGAGCCGGTACGAGGCCGCGGCCTTGGGATAGAAGTAGAACTGGTCGGGGTCCGCGTTCACGCTGCTGCGGTCGGCGCGCAGGCCGCCCGTCACCGTCAGGTGGTCGTTCAGCAGCAGCAGCTCCTCCTGGGCGTACACGCCAAAGTCGCGCGAACGCTGGCGGGCGCCGTCCACTTCCGTCTTGCCCGCGAACGCCGGGATGCGGCTGGCGGTGTTGCGGCCCACGATCTGGCTGAGCGTAAGGTCGCGGTCCTCGTACTGCATGCCGCCCGAGGTGGTGGCCGTGAACGCGCCGCTCTCCGGCGCCAGCACGTGCACCAGGTTCAGCCCGGCGTTCATGTTCACGTTGCGGGCGTCGCCCAGGATGGCCGTGCCCGGCAGCTCGTCGTCGGCCTCGAACTGCAGCTCGCGCGGAAAGTACAGGTCGTTGCGCTGCTGAAAGAAGTCCACGCCGCCGTTGGTCACCAGCGTGAGCTTCTGCGCGCCCGCCTGGTACATGTCCCAGCGCAGGTTGGCCGAGCCGATGGCGCGCCACACGTTCTCGTCGTTCGTCGACAGCGCCGCCGTCTGGGCCGGGTTGCTGTTGATGAAGTCGCTCGTGTTGGTGAACACGCCGTTGTGCTGGCGGATGTCGATGAAGCTGGGCGTGTACGAAAGCGCCGAGTAGTAGCTCACGCCGGCGTTGTCGTTGCCCGTAAGCCCGCGCGCCGCCACCGAGTGCGTGATCCCCGCGCCCACGGCCAGCGTGGCGCGGCTGCCGAACGCCTGGTCAAGGTTCAGCTGCAGCGCCTGCTTGTCGTAGCCCGTGTTCTGCGCGATCCCCGGGTTGTCCTGCACCAGCCCCGACACGAAGTAGCGGGTGTTCTCGGTGCCGCCGCTTACGCTCAGCGAGCTTTCGCGGGCCAGGTCGCGGCGGCCGAACACGGCGGCCTCGTTGTCGTAGAAGGTCTTCTGCGTGCCGTCGGAGTTGAAGTACGGCGCCAGGTCCGCCTCGTCCATGCCGAAGTGGTCCACCGCCGCGTCCAGCGTCCAGGTGCGGGCGCCCAGCGTGCGCGCCTGCTCGAAGTAGCCGAAGCGCTGCGACATGCGCACCTGCGGCCGGCCCGCGCGGCCGCGGCGGGTGGTGATGATCACCACGCCGTTGGCCGCCTTGGCGCCGTAGATGGCCGACGCCGACGCGCCCTTCAGGATCTCGACGTTCTCGATGTCGGCGGGGTTGATGTCGGCGATGCGGTTCACCATCTGGTCCTGGTCGGACGAGTTGGCGCCCCGGGATGCCTGGCTGACGGCGTTCTGGCCCGACGGGATGGAGACGTTGCTCATGATCACCCCGTCCACCACGAACAGCGGGTCGGCGCTGCCGCCGATGGACGACACGCCGCGCAGCGAGATCTGCAGGCCGCCGCCCGGGGCGCCGGAGTTGGCGCTGATGCTGGCGCCGGCGATCTTGCCCTGCAGCGCGCGCTCGATGGTCTGCGCGGGGGCACCCTGCAGGTTGTCGCCGCTCACCACGGCCACCGAGTTGGCCAGGTTCTGCCGCCGCACGGCGGTCGCCTGGCCCGTGACCACCACGGCCTCCAGGTTCAGCACGTCCTGCGACAGGCGCACGTCCATGGTGCTCTGGCCGGCGGGCACGGTGACCACGCGCGAGCTGTACCCCAGCAGCGCGTACGTCAGCGACACGTCGCCCGCGGGGACGCTGATGCTGTAGCGGCCGGCGGCATCGGTGCTCACGCCGCGCTGCGAGCCGGTGATGCGCACGACCGCGCCGGCGACGGGGCCCTGGTCGGGGCCGGTGACGGTTCCCGTAACCGTCCGCTGCTGGGCCGCGGCCTGCCCGGCCGACAGCATCAGCGTCAGGGGAACCAGCAACAACGACAGTGCTTTTCTCATGTTCGTCCAGGTGCGAGTAAGAAAGGTTCTGCAGGGAGAAACCGCGCGTGTGGGCCGGGTGTGTCCTGGGGTGCCGGGGGAGGATGCGGACGCCGCGGGACGCCCGAGCGGCGGGCGTTGCCTGGGGTCGTGGGCGAAGAGGAAGAGTCCGGGAAGGGCCGGGAAGATCCCGCCGGGTTCCGGGCGGGACGTGTAACGGAATTGTAATGGATTGAAGTTCCCTGCACGTTACGGCGTGCGCTGCACAGTGTCAACGCTGGCGATGCGCGCGGCTGCGCGACGAACGGGTCACCCGGGGAAATGTCCGTCAGAACTGCCCGCGCACACCATCGGAGGCAGGCGCGTGTGGGGGTGCGGAAAACCCGGGAGGGGCAACACGCAAACCGCAGAGCCTCCCGGCCCGCCGCACCCGGGGAGACATCACGCACCCCGGAATTCGCAGCGTGGGAGCCAATCCCCCGGGCCGCGGCCGGATACCCCTGGAACGCACCGGGCGGGCGATGCGCGCCTATCACTCCTTGCATCTCGCACATTCCGACACAAAGCGTATATTGAGGGACCGCGCCTCGCGGGCGTGGACGCGTCCGCCGGCAGCATGCGATTCCACCCGCTTCAGGGAGAGGACGATGAACAAGATCAAGCTGAACCTGGACCGCCTGCACGTCGACAGCTTCGAAACCGCCACCGCGGACGAGACTCTGCGGGGGACGGTGAACGGCCACTGGAGCCAGGTGGGCACCTGCGACGGCCGCGTGGCCACGTGCCAGTACGGCGGCACCTGTGGCCCCGGCTGCGGCACCATCAAGACCTGCACGGTCGAGATCGTCTGACCGCACGCGGATCTCGCATCGCGGACAAAGAGGGACCGCCGGCCTGGTGCCGGCGGTCCCTTTTCGCCGCGTCCATGTACCGTCCCCCTGCGTCAGGGCTCGGACCGGCAGACGAGCTTCATGGCGTCGTCCAGGTAGGTGCCGGGCGGAACGTTGTCCCACTCGCGGCCGTCCCTGCCATCGGGATAAATGGGCGGGGGCCCCGCCATCCACGCCAGGGCGATCTCGTCGCCCAGGAACCGGGCGCCGCCCTCGGTGCGCATGGCACCCCGTCGGCAGTGGAACTGTACGGAGATCTCCTCGTGGTCGAAGCGAACGCTGTCCGTCTCCTGCACCGACGTGTACGCGGTCGCGATCGACGCCGTGCGGATGTCGGGCGGCTCGGTGCGGATGCTGAGCACGTTCAGGCTGACGCGCTGCCCCGCGTCCTCCCGCAGCACCACCCACTGTTCGGGGACAGGGGCCGGCCGGCCGGGTCCACACGCGGCGGCGGCAAGGGCGAGGACGGCGGCCGAAACGCAGGGGATGCGGATCATCCGGCGACCAGCGGAATCGATTGCCATCGCGGTGAGGATGTAGAGGGATCGGCGTGCCACGGCTGATGTACGGCGAACGCGTGCGAATAGGTCCCGACCGATCATCCGGCGATCGAATTTATCCGGAATCAACCCGTTCGCGACGGCACCGCCTCTCAGTCCGACAGCATGCGTTCGTGGCCCTGGGGGCAGATGCCGCGCGTCTCCTCCAGAAAGCCGGGCAGGTCGTCGGCAAATACGAGGAAGGTTCGCCAGCACTCGCCGCAGTAGACCGCGTCACAGGCGGGACAGTAGAAGGGGGCGTACTCCAGGTCCAGCGTGTAGAGGGCGGCGGCATCCGCGCGCTCCAGGACCCGCGCCACGCGCTCCGCGGCCGCGGCACCCAGCCACCTGCTCGTCTTCCCCAGGAATCCCTCCTCCACCAGCAGCCACTCGCTTCTGCCCTCGATGCGGTGCAGGTGCAGAGACCCGGCCTGCGTGCCGTGCCGCACGCAGGGGTAGGTGGCCTGCGCCCGCGGGGGCGTGGATTCAGCGCTGTCGAAGTCCGTCATCTGGCAGCCCGGATGCGGGGGTTTGCCCTGCGATGGATCGAACGTAACGCCCCAAGGCCCTATCCGCGCAACCAGGCACGCCCGCGCAGCGCACTGCCACGTACCCTCTGCCAGCCCTGTTCGTCAGAAGCTGGACGCGCCGAACATTCAGATGGGATTCAGTAACCCCGTACGTTCCGCCGCAGACACGACAGGCTCCTATGCGCTGGGTGAATCGACTGGCCGCCTTCCTTACCGGCGCGATCGCGGGGATGAGCATCTTCCTCATCCTGATCCTGGCCGGCTCTGTCGGCCTGGCGCGGTTCGACCCCGAGCACCCTGCCTTCGGCTGGGCGCTTTTGTTCGGCGCGCACGGCGCGGGGCTGGCGTGGCCGCTCTTCGCATTCGCTGCCGCGTCCATGCTGGGCCTGCTGGCGCTCGGGATCGTTCGGCGGGAGATGTGGACGGCTCGGCGCGGAGTGGTGGTGGTGCTGGGCGTTCTCGCGCTATCCGCGGGGTGGCGGTTCGGCATCCGGCCGCCCGGCGGCCGCACGGGCGTGTTCCAGGGCAAGTTCGTGCACGGACACTACGAATTCCGGCCCGACTACCTCGCACTCTGCCAGGATCCCGGCCGTCCGCTGCCGCGCGGCGCGGACCTGGTGCAGGGTGCCTTGCCCAGCGACTTTCCCGTGGCGGCGGCCGTCTACGTTCCAGAGCAGGGATGGAGCGGCAGCCACCCGCGGAACTGGCCGTCCACACGGTCCGACAGCCACGGCACCCTCTACTGGCAGGTGCGCCTGCGCGGCACGCTGAAGGGTCCAGGGCAGTACGGCCGGCCGGCGCTGATGCCGTACCGCCTGGAGGTGGACAGCGTGCTGAGCGTGGCCCCCAGCCGCATCTTCCAGGACGAGTGCGGCGTGGACCATTCACCGCCAGAGCCGGAGCTGCGAGAGTGAGGAGCGTACAAACCAAGGCCCGGCAGCCGCGATGGCTGCCGGGCTGCTTGCGTGCATACGGCGCAGTGAGTGTGAGCCAGTGCTTTGGAACCCGCTCAGGAAAGCGGCCTTACGTGCACAACGTGCCCAGGCTCCACTGAAGCGACAGCCATGCGCAGCGTGGGCACGAGCGGAACCAGATACTCCATCTTGAGGCGACGGGGAAAGATCACCACTACGCCAAATCCTCGCCCTACCAGCGTCTGTTGATATTCCAGATTCCGATCTCCGGTGACGAACACCTCGAAGCCCGCCGATTCGGCACGGCGCAGGAGCTCGCCGTTCAATACCCCCCGCCACCCCTGCTCCGCCACGGTGGAAACGTCATGGTCCGGCAGTTCGGCAGCCAGTTGCCGCGGCAGGTTCTCGTCGAGAAGAACTCGCCGACGGCGCACATCCCCCGGCTCGGTCACGCCGCCCGTTGAACGCTCGCCAGGAACATCTCACCGGCCTGTTCAATGAATGCGACCACCTGCTGCCGCGTCACGGTCGGAAAGCTGTCGAGAAAGCTGTCGATCGTGTCGCCTTCTTCCAGATAATCGAGCAGCGCCTGCACCGGTACCCGCGTTCCCACGAACACCGGGGTGCCGCTCATGATCTCGGGATGGCTGTGCACGACGGGCGCTGCGGACATGGCTGCCAGCCTGTTGAGGTGATCCGCATCTCTCTCACCAAGCTAACTGTCCGGTTATCAGTTCGCCAAGCGGCAAATCCCACCAACCTGCAACTGTTCTGGCGAAGGAGAACGCGTACGTAATCGAAGGCCCGGCAGCCGCGATGGCTGCCGGGCCTGCTTGCGCTCCCGAGCGGCGCGGTGTTCATCCACCGCGCCCGGTCAGCCGTCAGTGCGAGACGGCGACGGGGACGGGGCTGTCGGTGGTGCCGCCGTCACCCAGCTGCGAGGAGTCGTTGCGGCCCCAGCACCACGCCTGGCCCACGCCGTCCACGCCGCAGGCGAACGACGATCCCACGGTTACGGCGCCCAGGCTCACCCCCGCCGGCTGCGACACCGCCACCGGGGTCCGGCGCGTGGTCCAGATGGTGCCGTCGCCCACCTGGCCGCGGTTGTTGTTCAGCCCCCAGCAGTACGCCTGCCCCCCGCTGGTCACCGCGCAGGTGTTGTCGTAGCCGGTCCGGATCTGGGCGAAGGTCACACCCACCGGCTGCTGCACGGCCACCGGCGTGTACTGCGTGGTGGTGTTGTTGTTGCCCAGCTGTCCACTCCCGTTCTTGCCCCAGCAGTACGCCTGCCCGGCGCTGGTCAGGGCGCAGGTGTGCCGATACTCGGTGTGAATGGAGGTGAACGTCACGCCCCCCGGGTGCGTCACCTGCACCGGGATGGAGTCGCCGAAGCTGAATCCGCCGCCCATGGCGCCCTCGGCCCCGTACCCCCAGCACCAGGCCTGGCCGGTGGTGTCGAGCGCGCAGGTGTGCTTTTCACCCGCGGCGATGGCGTTGAAGGTCACGCCCACCGGCATCTGCACCGCCACCGGCGAGCGGCGCGACGCCGTGGCGTTGTTCCCCAGCTGCCCGTAGAAGTTGTACCCCCAGCAGTACGCATTTCCGGACGTATCCAGGCCGCAGGTGTGCTGCGCCCCCGCGCTGATGGAACCCCAGGTGATGCCGGTGGCGCCCTTCACCTGCACCGGCGCCAGCCCCAGGTTGGTGGTGCTGTCTCCCAGGCGGTAGTCGGCGTTGTACCCCCAGCACCACGCCACACCGCCGCTGGTGAGGGCGCAGTTGTGGATCTGCCCGGCGCTCACCTGGGTGAAGGTAACGCCGGACTGCTGCAGCACGGCCACGGGCGTGGTGTGGGTGCTGGCGGTGCTGTCACCCAGCTGGCCCACGCCGTTGTTGCCCCAGCAGTACGCCTGGCCGCCGGAGGTCAGCGCGCAGGTGTGCGATTGGCCCGCGTCCAGGTTGGTGGTGAACGCGGTGGTGGGGATCACGGTCAGCGCCACCGCGGGCGGCGGTGCGGCGGCGGGCGCCGTGGGTCCGTTGTCGGCGCACGCAGACAGCAGGGCGGCGCCAAGCAGCGAGAGCGCTGCGGCGCGTGGAATCGCGAGGCGGGTCATGAGGCTTGCTCCGGGTGCGGAGGGGGGACAGGGAACTGCGGATCGAATGAAATGTGCGTGCGTGAAGCCCCCGAGGTCAACGAAAATCATGTTCTTTTTCAGCCACAGTACGTGTACTGTGATTGTCTTTGAGGCGAGATGCCGCGCGGGCCCTGACCTTTCCCTATTTACGAGTAAACAGTTGATAATCTGATACTCGCTGTCACATCCCGGGTCCTCCTGAAAGTCTCATATCCAACGTCCCATAACGCGCCGATCCCGCCACTGCTCAGTGACCAGAACGCGAAGGACGCGGAGCAGCCGTTCGCTCCGCGTCCTCCGCGCCCTCCGCGTCTCCGCGTGAGCCCTTCCGTCAGTACGCCACGCCAAAGCGCTGGCCCACGTGGCGCCGCTGCTCCAGCTCGTCCACCAGCGCCACGGCGTAGTCTTCGAACGAGATCACGCTGTTCCCCTGCTCGTCCGTAAGCAGCGCGTCGCCCGTGGTGCGATAGTGGCCGGTGCGCTCGCCGGCCTGGATGACGATCGCGGGACTCTGGAAAGTCCATTCCAGCCCATCCGCCTCCGTGCGGTAGACGGCCAGCGAGTCGCGGCCCTGCTCCGCCTCGGCCCGGTACGCATCCGGAAAGCCGGGCGCGTCCATCAGCGCCACACCCGGCGCCACCTCCAGGCTCCCCGCGCCGCCGACCACGATCAGCCGCTGCACTCCCGCCTGCCGCAGCCCGGCGATCAGCCCGCGCGCCGCGTCGGAGAGCGACGGCGCCTCGCCCGTGGTCCCCGGCCGCGGCGAAACGGCGCTGACCACCGCGTCCGCCCCCTGCACCGCCCGCGCGACACTCTCCGCGTCCGTGGCGTCTCCCTGCACCAGCCGCACGCGCGGGTCCGGTGCCTGCGACCTGGCCGGGTCGCGCACCACGCCCACCACCTCGTGCCCGCGCTCCAGCGCCTCGCGTGCGATACGCTGCCCGATGTGCCCCGTGGCACCGAAAATCACGATCTTCATCCGTCCACACTCCCGCGGCACGGCAGGTCAGCCGCGCCAGATTCAGATGAGCACGGACGCGTCCCTTCGCGCCGCGTGCGAAAAACAGCCGGGGCGCCGGACCTCGGCGCCCCGGAGACCACTCCGTCGTGAGAATCCGTCAGCTGCGCGATGGCCTGCGCTCCGCCAGCAACCCATCCACCGAGATTCTGCCCGCCCCCGCCAGCGCCAGCGCCGCGCACGCGGCCAGAAGGATGAGGGCGAACTCATACCCCTGGGGGAGAAAGAACCCGTTCTTCAGGTGCACGAACAGGATGGCGCCCACCATGTCGGCGGCCAGCAGCGCCGCGAACACCGGCGTGAGCAGGCCGATGATGAGCGCAATGCCGCCGATGAGCTCCAGCAGCGCGATGAACGGCCCCATGATTCCGGGCATGGGAATTCCCATCCCCGCGAACCCCTGCGAAACGCCCGCGAAGCCGTACTCGAACACCTTCTGCCAGCCGTGCATCATCATGACGAGCCCCGTCACCACGCGCAGGGTGAGCAGCGCCATGTCCACGCGCGCGGGCGTGGGGGTCAGAAGTCGGTGCATCGGGTCTTCCTCCTCGCTCGGGTTTCCCGGGCAGTTCGATCCGGAGCGAACTGCGCCTGAAGTGGATACAGACTCGGATACATCGCGCCCGCCCGTCCGGCGGGGTCAGCACGCCTCCTGAAGCGCGTCCCTCCTTTCCTCGCGCGACGCCACGTCGCGCCCCAGCTCCGCGATGGTGGTGCGGTCCAGCTCCGCCTGCAGGGCGCGCTCCGCCGCGTCGATGCGCGTTTCCAGCGCGCCCTGGATGTGGCGCCCCACCGGGCACGCCGGGTTGGGCCCCTCGCGGTGCATGCCGAACAGGTCGCCGGCATCCACCGCGCGGTACACGTCGCCCAGGGTGATCTGCTCCGCCGGCCGCGCCAGCAGCGCCCCGCCCCCCGCGCCGAACTGCGACGTGGTGAGCCCCGCGCGCGCCATGGAGCCCAGCAGGCGCCGGACGAGCGAGGGGTTGGTGTTCACGCTCCCCGCCACGTACTCGGACGTCATCGGCTCTCCCCCGCCCTGCTCCAGCAGCGTAAGGATGTGCACGGCCACGGCGAATCGGCTGTTCATCGGATGCGGCTCCTGCGATACAGATGTGTATCTACAATAGTCACACTCTATCGTTGCGTCAAGCACGTTGACTGCCGGAGCCATCCGCGGCTGGCCCGACCTCGTGAATGAACGCCACGGCGCACCACCGCCTGTCATTTCGAAGGAGGCGCCGCACCGAACCTTCCGCCACTCGACACTCTGGCGCCGACTGAGAAATCTACTCGCGGATGCTCGTGACCGTTCGTCGAGCCGTAGACGGTACGCGGGGCCGTCTTCCATCATCCCCCACGCCACGCGGGTGGATGGTCCGAAACACCCTCGAACGCGAAGCAACCATCCGCGGGATCCGTCGAGTCGCGCCAGCCACGAGCCTCCGACGTTAGATTTCTCAGTCGGCGCCAGAGGTTACAGTGAAGGACGGCTTCGGGCGGCGCCTCCTTCGAAATGACAGATGGGGGGCTTCCGAATCCCCCTCCCCCGCGTCAGGCGTACGTGCGGGCGTCGATCACCTTGCCGTTGTGCGCGCCTTCGATCGCGTCCAGGTATGCCTTCGCCACCTCCACCGCGGGCATGCCGCCGGACGGGTCCATCCCCATGGCCTGCAGCGTCTCGCTCACCCACGGCGGGCTTACCACGTTTACGCGGATGCCGCGCGGCACCTCCAGCGCCGCCGCCCGCGCGAAGCCCTCCAGCCCGGCGTTCACCAGGCTGATGGCCGCGCTGCCGGGCATGGGCTCCTGGCTCAGCACGCCGCTGGTAAGGGTGATGGACCCGCCGTCGGCCACATGCTCCGCGCCGTAGCGGACGAGGTTCACCTGCCCCATGAGCTTGTAGTGCAGGCTCATCTCGAAGTCGTCGTCCGAAAGCTGGTCCAGCGGCTTCCACGCGCCGCCGCCCGCGCACGAGACCACCGCGTCCACCCGCCCCACCCGCGCGAACATCTGGCGGATGGAATCCGCCGAGGTGATGTCCACCTGCGGATCGCCGCCGCTGCGGTGCGCCGACAGCACGTCGTGCCCGGCCAGCGCCCGCACCACCGCCTCGCCGATCGTCCCGCTTCCGCCGATCACCAGAACCCTCATCTGCATCTCTCCCCGAATGGTCGGACCTCCGCGCCGCGTCGCTCGCGGCCGCGCGGGGCGATCCGGCAACTGCCGCGCCGCGCGCACGGGAGTGAGCAAAAAGTGTTGTCCGCGGGCGAAGGCGAATGTACCGTGGGAGGATTCGTATCCGCCGTTCATGTTCTACCGTTCTACCGGGGTGCCCACCATGAGCGAGACCGTAAGCCCTCAGGAAATCTCCATCCCCTCCCTGGCCGGCGAGCCCGTGCTCACCGGCGACGTCGTCTGGCCCACCGATCCGCGCTACGACGAGGCGCGGGAAGACTACAACAGCCGCTTCGACGTACATCCCCGCGTCATCGTCTTCTGCGGCGGCGTGGACGACGTGCGGAACGCCGTGCGCTGGGCCACCTTCAACGGCGTGTGCATCCGCCCCCGCTGCGGCCGCCACAGCTACGAGGGATGGTCGCTGGCGGAGGACGGCATCGTGGTGGACGTGAGCCGGATGGACGGCGTGCGCGTGGACCACGCGGCAGGGACGGCGCGGGTGGAGGCGGGGATCGACCTGTGGCCGCTGTACCAGGCGCTGTGGAACGACGGCCAGGTCACCATCGCCGGCGGATCGTGCCCCACGGTGGGGATCTCGGGGCTGGTGCTGGGCGGGGGATTCGGGCTGCTGGGGCGCTGGCTGGGCGTGACCTGCGACGCGCTCCTCTCCGTGGAGATGGTTACCGCCGCGGGCGAGCACGTGGTCGCGGACGAGACCCGGAAC